>JAEEKM010000318.1 GCA_016282455.1 Treponema sp.
CCACTCCCTGTGATACCATCTTACCGGTTTGGGGGGCGTTGCGGGGGTCTCCCCTGCAGAGGGGGTAGTCCGTTCGCTGCCGCTCACTATCGAGTTTCCTTCGGAAACTCGCGATGCGAGGGGGAGACTTTCACCCTTAGACCACAAATAACTTCCGTTTGGAAACTCTTCTATTGTAACGCAGTCTCCTTCCAGTGCCTTAAGTTCACTTGCAACATAGTAGCGGCCGGCTTTGTCCCAGCCCTGGTAAAGGGGAATAACTCCTATTTCATCACGGGCAATAAGGTAAGTGTCGTTTTCTGAATCGTAAAGGGCAAAGGCAAAGATTCCGGAAAGTTCTTCAATCATGGAAGAAAAATCTCCTGTGGCCCTGTATTTTTTGTAAAGGGGAATGATTACTTCGCAGTCACTTCCTGTCCTGAACTTATAACTGTCTTTAAAATTACTGCGCAATTCTTTGTGGTTGTAGATTTCTCCGTTTGCGGCAAGAATGATTTTTTCGTCATCACTTACCAGAGGCTGTTTTCCGCTTAAGGGGTCAACGATTGAAAGGCGTTCGTGGCTTAAGATTGCATTCTTTCCTGTGTAAACTCCACTCCAGTCCGGTCCCCTGTGCCGGATACGCTTGCTCATTTCCAGAACCTGACTTCTGAGTTCTTCTTTTAGTCCGTCTGCAATTGGGGCAGAACCAGTGGATAAATCGAATGCTCCTACAAAACCACACATATTGTAACCTCCGGGTGTCACAGTTTTTTGCACAAAAAAAAGAGGCCGTAGACACTGCTTCTGCGTTTTGCAAAAACATTATCTACGACCTCTTTGCCGTAATCTGCTTTATATTAGTAAAATGAGGGCCTGGTGTCAAGCGACCTTCGGTGTGCTACCTTAGTGGTGGAAAAGACGCACTCCTGTAAAGGCCATTACCATGCCGTACTTGTTGCAGGTTTCGATTACATTGTCGTCACGGATTGATCCGCCCGGCTGTGCAATTACTTTGGCACCACTTCTGTGGGCTCTTTCAATGTTGTCTCCAAAGGGGAAGAAAGCATCGCTTCCAACGGCAACATCTGTGTTCTTTGCAATCCATGCCTTGCGTTCTTCGCGGGTAAACTCAGCAGGTTTTGTGTTGAACCACTTCTGCCATTCTCCCTCGCCGATAACATCTTCTGCATCATCGCTTGTGTAAACGTCGATTGTGTTGTCACGGTCGGCACGTTTAATATCAGCCTTAAAATCAAGACCAAGCACCTGTGGAGCCTGACGCAGCCACCACTTGTCTGCCTTGTCACCTGCAAGACGGGTACAGTGAATGCGGCTCTGCTGTCCGGCACCAATACCAATGGCCTGTCCGTCCTTTACGTAGCACACGCTGTTACTCTGGGTGTATTTGAGGATGATAAGGGAAATAAGAAGATTATCTCTTTCTTCTTTTGAAAGACTTTTGTTTTCTGTAACAATGTTCTTAAGGCACTCGTCGTCAAGCTTTACAAAGTTGTGTCCCTGTTCAAAAGTAACTCCGAACACCTGCTTTACTTCTGTAGCGGCTGGAACATAAGAGGGGTCTATCTGAAGAACACAGTATCCGCCCTTTTTCTTTGCCTTAAGGATTTCAAGAGCATCATCATCATAACCCGGAGCAATGATACCGTCACTCACTTCTTTTTTGATAAGAAGAGCAGTTGCCTTATCACACTTGTGGCTCAGGGCAATAAAATCTCCAAAACTGGACATGCGGTCTGCACCACGGGCACGGGCATAGGCACAGGCAAGGGGGGTAAGCTCAACATCATCAGTGTAGTAGATTTTCTTGAGTGTGTCTGACAGGGGGCGTCCGATTGCAGCACCTGCGGGAGAAACATGCTTAAAGCTGGTTGCGGCAGGAAGACCTGTAGCCTCGGTAAGCTCTTTAACAAGCTGCCATCCGTTAAGTGCATCAAGAAGGTTGATGTAGCCCGGTTTTCCGTTCACCACGGTAACAGGCAGTTCACCTTCTTCCATATAAACCCTGGCCGGTTTCTGGTTAGGGTTGCATCCGTATTTAAGTTCCATTTCTTTCATGAGGCTATAATAGCGGAAAATTGGCGGTGTAGCAAGGTAGGGGGGATTTATGCAGGGGGAAATGTATTTTTTTCAAAAAAACCGTTTTGCCCTAACAGGTTTTGTTAGCCCCGGAAGGTATAATCAGACCAGAGAGTGAATCATTTTTTTTAAGGCGTCCAGCTGAGGCTTGGGAACGTGCATAAGGTCAGTAATAATCTCCTGGATTTCTGCGTATTCCGGACTGTGCAGGGAATCTTCTCCCGTCACCAGATACTCAACAGAAACCCCGAGAGCCTTTGCAATTTTTACGGCAACGTCGGCAGGAGGCATAGATGGATTAGACGCAACATAAGTGAGCAGGGCACGAGGTTTTATCCCCGTTCTTGCAGCCAGCTCTTTATGCTGCACATTCTGATATTCCATCTCTTCCTTGAGTCGACTCTTAAAATCCATGGTTCAATCATAACCAAATAACGTAGTTTTTTAATTGACGACAACAACTTATTGTAGTAAAATCGATAACAAGTGCGTTATTTTGTAGTTATTTTACCGCAAAATGCGTGTTTTGGAGGAGATTGAAATGGAAAATCTACCTGACATAATGGAAGATGCCAAAAATGCAACAAAGAATGTCATTGCCCCTGTAACCGCAACGGCTGGAGCTGGTGCCATAATCGGAAGTTTTATACCCGTGGTTGGAACACTCGTTGGAGCAGGTATAGGAGCATTAATAGGCTCTGTTGCAGTCACTGCAAAGGCAATTACAGATAAAGTTAAAAAAAATTCTGAGGAGTAGGTAGCAGTATGAACTTATTATTGTTTTTTGGAGCTAAATTCGGTGGAATCGCAGTCGTAAAATGGATATTCCTTGCTTTGATGATTGAAGTTGTGATTTCTTCTTTGGTTTTTTGCCTTGATGGGGAAGGAATTATTTTTTGTTTAATTCAGGCTGGTGTATATTCCGTAGTAGTGTTAGTGCTGATGTTGTTGGGCGCACCTGTTGCTGGAGTGATATGGGTTCTGTTAATTCTACAAATTGTATCAATTATTCTCAATGTTGTTGATTTTTCATCGATATCTTTGGTTGTTCTTCAGGTTGTTTATACGATATGCAATATTATTGGAATTGTTCTTTTCTACAAAAACGGATTGGTTTGAGGACAAAGATGAAAAGATTTTTTGTTTTACCGATCTTACTTTGTATTGCGATAAACTGTTTCTCTTCAGAGCCAACTCTTTCTCAAAAACAGGCTCTATTTATGATGAATTATGCTCAGTATTCTGCATACAAATTAAAAACTTACAATAATATTGCCGCATTAGATGATGAGTATAAAAATTTAAAAGACAACATGAATCTTGAGCTCATTAAAGACGAAAGTAGTGTGGACACAATTAATTACCTTATGGATGCAATTCATGAGGAGAGAAAAAATAATAAAAACAGGGAACGTCTCGAGGCTTCTATTGAACGTAGAATGAATAATGCAATATATGATGCATTGCCTCAGGTAACTACAATTTTTGCAGGTGGTACAAATCCTCTATCTATCGTCATAAATGCTGCTCAAACCGCAGGCATGATGTATATGAATTTCAACCGTTACAAGAATCAGTTATCG
>JAEEKM010000319.1 GCA_016282455.1 Treponema sp.
AATCAGAACTGGACGATGCTGTTCCTCATTTTGTCGCCAGCCAATATCGTTAATTTTTGCAAGATAATAATCACTGCTCATATTATTTGCATCAAACACCTCCCCAAAGAATAGATTGGTAAAAAGAGCTTCCTCTCCCCCTTCGTTATAAATATTAGTCAGATAGGCAATATCAGAAAAATCCATAAAGGTCTCTTCGTTGACATTTAACTGGTTCTTCAGCAAAGAATATGTTTTATAACCTTCCACTCGAGCATTAAACTCATCCCGTCCACACAGGTGTCCATACTCATGAGACAACATTGAACCAAGTGAAGCAGCAGAATCATCGGTATTTTCTACAAACCTATTTGTAATAAAGATTGTATTATTATCTCGATCTGCTCGTCCAAGAGCACCATTTTCAAAATCAATATATTTTACTTTTATTGTATTGTTCCAGACATTCTCTGCAATTTCTAAATCCGACAGACTGCCGGTGTTTGAAAGAGCATTAACGCTATTTAATGTAGCAATGTCATTATTGTTCCCAAATAAAGATAACGTTTTCGCAGCTACAATCTTTAAACTGTCATTAGCCCCCGATAAAGACAGCATAAGATTTGAAGAACTAATATCCAAGCCACCTGTTCCAATTTTTCCTGAAAAACCATATTTCCCTAAATTAAATTCCAACAATCCCTTTCTTATTGATGGGTTTAAACCAGTATATTGTGAAAAGTCTGCAATATTAAGCAAGTTTAATGTCGTCTCTCCTGTAAGAAGATATTCAAGTGAAGTTGAAGTAAGGGAAGCAATAAAAGTATTGAATTGATTGATTCCATTAGTATTAAAAAGTGAACTGTTAAGATTTCTGTTAAGCCCATCATAACTTGTAATCTCCCGCAAGCCCCCGCCGACAAAAGTATTTAACCCGGCCCCAAGTGAAGCGGCAAGAACAGAGGGAGAACTAAATGCAGAGAGTGCAAGTGCATCATCATAGTTCCACCTTTTATTATCGTAATCGTACTGAAGTCCGTTAAGTAAAGCATTTGAACCGGAGGAAAGAAGGGCTGTTCCTGAAGCGATTTCTGCTTTGAAGATAAGTTTATCAAGGGCAGAATAAGCGGCAGAATCAAGACCGTCCACTACTCCGCAAAGGGCACCTGAGAGTGCACCGGCTCCCAGACTGATACCTGTTCCGACTGCGGCTTTAGTAAAATCAAGGGCAGCATTTCCCCAGTCTTTATAGCCCAGGGAGGCATCCAGAAGACCGAAGACCGCATCATCTGCAAGGGCAATAAGGGGTGCAAGGGAACCACCTGTTGCGACAGACGCAATGTTTGTTGCAAGGTCTGTAAGATCACGGATTGTAGGGGCCTGGAAAAATCCGTCTGAAATAAAAAGTTTTTTGTCGTAAAGGGATTTATTCAATTCCCCCATTCCAAAGAGACGGACCATTTCGTTCCAGTTATAGGCATCCCAAAGGCGACCCGCTTCTCCCCGCCCCTTTTGTTCTATATTTGCAGCCATTCCTTTTTTAACATCGGGGTTTTCTTTAAATCTGGAAGAGTAACCAAGGTATTCACCAAAAGCACCATCTCTGACAGTTACGGTATCTGTTTCAAGGCTTTGCAGTTCTGCTACAGTTGCCATAAAGTCATCCATATCAGGAGTAGTTTGTTCAAGTTTTTCTTTCAGGACATTAAATCTTTCAAGAGACTCCTTAACTTTTATTTCTGACTCATCATAATATGAAGTGTTATCGGAAGAAGCGGCATCTGCGACGGAACGGGCAATTGTGCGGTATTTTGCACGAAGGCTTCCGTTTTCATCTTCGACACTTTCACCAAACACATGTTTTTCCCAGCGGCTGAGATTTTCAAGTGCCAGAGATGTTTTTTCCATGAGACTTTTTTCATTATCAGCGGACGTGATACCTACCCTGCTTTCAGGCAGTGTGGGTGCGACAAAAGGTTTGTACTTTTCAACGATCTGCGTGTCCACTTTTGTTTCCAGAAGAGAACTGTCGGTCGTTATAGTGCGTGTCATTTCGTCACCTAAAGTATAACCGCTGTCTGCAAAGAGAGTAAGAAAATAATCTTCCTGTGCAGCATTTTCCTTTTCAAGCCTTTCAAGGAGACCGCGAGTTATCTTTTCAATTCTTTCTTGTGCCTGAAGGGATGCAAGATGCGCCGCATTTGTTTTCATTTTCTCACTTATATCTTTCTGCCCCTCAAGCGCAAGTACCAGTGCATTTGCAGAATGTCCGTCATAATAGTTTTTATTGTGCACAGTAAAGTTAAGGTCTAAAGCACTTTCAGAAACCAGTCCCAGACCTGCGTTTATTTTTCCAAGCAGAGAGGTGTTGTAAAGACCTGAAATAAAATCCTCAGTGTTTTTCTTTATTGCCTCAATGTTTACATCAGCTAAAATTCCACTCTCCATCTGAACAAGAGATTTTTTAATTTCCTCATCTACAGACAAACCTGAGTTTTCCATAAGCTCAAAGGAAGCCGCATTTTCTGCATACACATACTGTCTGTAAAGCCATTCCTGTTTTGAAGCAAGAAAGGCAGTGTACTGGTCTTCCCATTTTGCTTCTTTTTCTAGCAGTTCACGAGAAAAATTATTCTTCCAGGTATTTTTTTCAAGTTCAAATTTATCAAAACCTTTTTGCCATTCACTTTCTGCAATTTTTATCATCTTAGCAAACTGCGAATAAAGTTCCTGCCTCTGATTTGAATAGTTTTCAAGCAAAAGTGATAGTTTTTTTTCACGGAGAGAATACTGCATCTGCACTTTTTCCCAAAGTGGCGTTAAGGAAAGGTTTACAATTTCATCAACATTTGTTAAAGGCTGTGAAAGATTGGCGTACTTCCAGTCAAGCTGACCTTCAATCAATGAAACAAAAACCTCAGCGGCATCAGAAGGAATGGAATTAAGGGCAGACTGGAGATTTTTTGAACGCAAGTCTTTTATGGAAGAAAGGGCTTCATTCAGAGAATAAAAACTTTTTCCCTTTTTAGTAAGATATGTAAAATCATTTCCCACTGACGAGACTGATTCTTCATCAAGACAAGTTAGGTAAAGTTTTTCTTTTAAGCCTTTTGTAAAATCTGTAAGTGTAAGTGCATTTCCGGAAGAAGAGATTCCTTTAAGACGGGCAAGTTCTTTTTCGGCTTCAGTTAATTCTTCAAGTGCAAGAAGGTACTGGTTCAGGGGTTGATCTTTTTCTTCACAGGCCTCCTCTACCCGCAGAGTTCTGTTACTGTAAAAACCACTGAGCTGAGTTTTATAATCTTCTATTTTATTAATAACCCCTTCTTCAACAGCAATGGAAGCCGTAAGACTTGTAACACCGGAAATTGCAAATGGATTTATTAAAGCAAGAGCGACACTCCCCACAAGGGCTACAGAAAGTCCTGCAATTACACCCTTACGAACCTGAATTTCATTATCCATCTGTGAGTAAAGGGATTCAAGACAAACGGAAGTTAATTCCTTAACCGCCCAGTCCTCAAGTAAATTACTGTAGATGGAATTAAGTTTGTTTGAATAACTTTTGTATTTTTCGTAATTCTCTTTAAGGTCAGAAGAGGCATTCACTTTCTCAAACTGAGCTTTTAAATAATCCCTTCTAAAGCCAAGATAAGACTCCCTGGGGTTGTAAAAGCCTGCAATGTCACCTATGTCATTTATTTCATTTCCGGCATAAGCACTTTCATTAAGACTGGAATCCGAAAGCATTTTCTCATACAGGAAGGCGGAAATTATTGAAGAAAATTTTTCTGTGTCAGAAGACAGGCTTGTAAGAAGGGAAAGAATTTCTTCCCTTTCAATATCATTTTCACTTTGAGAAAGGAGCATATCCTGTGAAAGCAAAGCCTGCATGGTAAGAAGAAGTTTTTCTTCTTTTTCATTTACAGTATTTTGCTGACCTGCAAGAAGAGAATCTGAAGCAAACTCAAAAACAATCACTTCCTGAAGCAGGGAATTCTTTTTAAGAAGATCTGCTTTTTCTTGAGATAAATCA
>JAEEKM010000320.1 GCA_016282455.1 Treponema sp.
GTGCGTGATCTTTTTCTTCAGGTTAGGACTAAGCTTACAAAGAGTAAAATTGAAAACGAGGCTCTTGGTAAATATGTGAATACTACCGTGAGTTTTATTAACGGGGTGATTGACCAGTGCGTGCCCCAGCAGAGAAATACCCTTTACAATAAGAACGGTGCCCTTGTTCGCCCCCATGCGGACAGTGTTGTTCTTAATGCGGTTATGTAGGGTTTTTAGGAGGTAGCGGTATGGCAAATTCATTTGCAGGTATAGAGCTTGGTAAAAGAAGCCTCATGGTTCACAGTACACAGATCCAGACTGCGGGCCACAATATTTCTAATGCAGATACAGAAGGTTACTCAAGACAGCGCGTACAGACAAGAACTTTTGAACCCCTTTACAGACCGGACCTTGAGCGGGCAATGACTCCCGGTATGATTGGACAGGGTACTGATGTTCAGAGCATTGAAAGGGTGCGTGATGAACTTTTGGAAAAACGCATTGTTGCCCAGACTAACCAGGAAACTTACTGGGAGACCAGGGACAAATATTATTCCATGATTGAAAATCTTTACAACGAGCCGGATGAAGTTTCTGTTCGCAGCAACATGGATAAATACTGGGAGAGCTGGCAGGAACTTTCCCTTTACCCCGAGAGTGAAGCCGCAAGAGGTGCTGTAGTGAGCAGGGCACAGAGCCTTACTAATTCCATTCAGCAGCACTTTAAGGGGCTTATGGCAATCGGTAACCAGATTAATGATGATATAAATGCTACCGTTAAACAGGTGAACGATATTTCCCGTCAGATTGCTTCCGTTAACCACGAGATTGTGCGCAGTAAGGCAATGGGAGACAACCCCAACGACCTTATGGACAGGCGTGACCTTCTTGTTGAAAAACTTGCGGGGCTCATAAATGTTACGGTTGAACAGCAGGACCCTGATGAGTTTATGGTGCACACAGACGGACAGATTCTTGTGCAGGGCAGTGTAGCCCGTCAGATTGAAACTGTGCCTGTGATTAACGACAACGGCTATTCAAAGCTTGTGTGGGCAGATACGGAAGAAGATGCAGTTTTCCACGGCGGAACTCTTGGTGCTTTGGTTGAACTTCGTGACAAGGACATTCGTTCTGAAGTGCAGCAGGTGAACACAATGACCCTTAACTTTGCAGACCTTGTAAATGATGTTCACAGAAATGCAATCGGTAAGAATAATACTACCGGCCTTGATTTTTTTGTTCAGCACGATTTTGTAGAAAACGTTAACGGGAACTACGATTCTGACGGAGACGGAGTTGAAGACCGTTCCTACATTTTCCGCATGAGTGGAACTAACGCCCTTAACCCTCAGGAGCAGATTGGTCTTGCAGGTACAATCACTTTAAGCGGTGCCTCTGGTAATGTGGACGTGCAGTATTTCCCCACAGACACTGTAAGCGATCTTGTTGCCCGCATAAATGACAGTAACGCAGAAGTTAAGGCTTATCTTGACAGGAACAGTCACCTTGTGCTTAAGGCAACTGCAAGTGAGAGCATGGATAATCCTGACTTTGTGATCCGTCATGTGGAAGATTCTGGTATGTTCCTTACAGGGTATTCAGGTCTTCTTACACAAAGCGGAGAGGCAGGTGCATACGACTTTGCCCAGAGGGATGCAGTGAATGCCCTTAGCGGAGCACAGTTTGCGGTTAGCCCCGTTACTAATCCTGCCGGATACATTGAAGTTAATGAACAGATTGTACGCGACAAGGAAAGTGTGGGCGCTGCATTTGCAAATACTCAGGGTTTTGCAGATGCAGGAGATGCCCGTGCCGCAGTGGAAATTGCCGCTATCCGCAACAGCCGCGTAATGATTGGTACTGAAAGAACTTTTGATGACTACTTTGCAGATGCGGTTACAAATGTTGGCTTAAAGGGAGAACAGGCAGAAACCAATCTCTTGAGTCAGAACAATATTATGAATGACCTCCGTGATTTGCGTGACAGCATTAGCGGTGTAAACATTGATGAAGAGCTGGCAGATATTATGAAGTTCCAGCACGGTTACAATGCCGCCGCCCGTTTTGTTACGGTTCAGGACCAGCTTCTGGACACAATCATTAACCGCCTTGGCGTGTAAGTTTAATAAGGAGAAGAGAGAATGCACAGAATAAGTTCACAGCTTAATAACAGCAACACCCAGTATTATCTTCGCAAGCAGGAAGTGCGTCAGGCAGAAATGAACAGGCAGATTGGAAGCCAGAGCCGCATTGGAAGCCTCCGTGACGATCCCATTGCAGCAGGACATCTTGTGCGCTATCAGTCTTTTGCAAGCAGGGTGAATCAGTTTGAAAAAAATGCACAGACTCTTTCTGATGAGTTTAAGGTACGGGAAGGTTACATAAATCAGAACCTGCAGATTATGCACAGGGTTCGTGAACTTGCAGTAAGCGGTGCAACAGGAACTTATACTCCCGAAGACTTAAAGAACATGGCAACGGAAGTGAATGAGCTTTTAAAAGAACTTGTTCAGAATGCAAATGCCGTGGGACCTGACGGAAACTCTCTTTTTGCAGGAACAAGAACAAAAGGTCTTGCCTTTGACGTGAGCCTTGCAAATGTTCCCGGTGCAAATGAAGCTCTTATTGAAGAAGTTCGCTACAACGGTAACAACGGTGTAAACAAAGTGGAAGTGGACGAGAACGCCTATCTTTCTGTAGACAACAGCGGAAACAAAACCTTCTGGGCAGAAAAGCAGCAGCTCATGGGTCAGAGGGATCTTACCAGCTGGCAGGCAGGAGAAGATTCAGTTATTTCTATTGACGGTGTGGACATTGCAGTGCGTGAAGGCGACAACGTTTATGCTCTTGCCGCAAAGATAAATGATTCAGGTGTTGCAGTAAAAGCCACAATTGACCCCGTTACAAACGGACTTAACCTTACCACAACAGATGCACATCAGATCTGGCTTGAAGACAAAAACGGTACCGCTCTCTTTGACATTGGCATGATTAAGGATGCTTCTCAGAGACCTCCCTACAATATTGGCACAAGCGTTAAAACTTCCGGCGGTTCTTTGTTTGATGCAGTGATTGCCCTTCGTGACTCCATGCTTAAAGGTGACCACGAAAGTATTGGCGGACGTGTACTTGGCGTGATAGATGAGGGAATGAGTAACCTTACCACCCGTCTTGCAAAAATTGGCAGTGATTATGAAAGGGCAGAGAACAACATTGCCCGTTCAAAAAATACAGAACTTAATGTAACGGGAATGATTAGCCGTGAAGGTGACGTGGACTTTACAACTGCAATCACCGACATGAAGATGCTTGATTATGTTAACCAGGCAACACTCAGCACTGCAGGAAAAATGTACCAGAGCAGTCTGCTTGACTACATCCGTTAGGAGGAATTAAAGAATGCAAGTCGCAACTAGGATGATGGGTACTGTAGAAGTAGAGAATGAGCGTCTTATAAGCATTCCTCAGGGGCTTTTTGGTTTTGA
>JAEEKM010000321.1 GCA_016282455.1 Treponema sp.
AAAACAATCCTTCTCCTTACCCACGAGCTAGAAAAATGCCTTGGACTTTCAGACCATTTTATTATCCTTAAAAAAGGAAATAAAGTCTTTGACGGTCCTGCAGAAGAAGCCTTAAAAATGAATCTGGAAGACTGGGGCATTCATAATCCCCTTGCCTCTTATTCAAGCCTTAAAGAACTTGTGTGGTAAAAGGGCATAAAATGAACGGAACAAAATTTTTTCATTACAGAAAAGGCAATTCCCTTCTTCACAAAATGAACCCGGCCCTTAAGATAATACTGCTCCTTGTTTTTGCAACAGCTTCTTTTTTCATACCGGTTATTCCCGCCCTTATTATCTGGCTCTTACTGATTTTTATTTCCCTTGCCATCTTAAAGTTCCGCCTGAAAGAAGTTCTTACAGATTTAAAACCTGTCCTTGCATACGGCATCATGCTCCTTCTTCTTTCTCTGATTTTAAACTTCATGAACCTTAGGGGAAAAGCTTTTAACCTAACTTTTGTTAAAGAACTTTTTACTCCTGACCAGAACTATCTTTTGCTTTTTGCCCGGCTTTCCCTTTCCATTCAAATTAGTTCCATCCTTTACAGAACCACTTCTACTTCTGAATTTTCACAGGCCTTCCGCAGCATGGAAGAAAAACTTACAAAAAAAAGTGCCACACCTTTTTCAGAAATGCTTTCCCTGACCCTTACCTTCATTCCACGCCTTGCAGACTTCTGGGAAAGAATAAGCCTTGCCTGGAAAAGCAGGGGTGGAAAGAAAAACCTAAGGCGGATTGTGTGCCTTACCCCCCTTCTTTTTAAAACTGCCATGACTGAAGCCTACGGAAAAACCCTGGCCCGCGAAAACCGCATGTAGTCTGCCCTAAACTTAAGAAAACCCCGAAAAATACAGGTCAAAACAAAAAACACTTTGTTTTACAGATTGTAAAATATTCGTTTTTTTTATTGCAAAATTCTTAAAACAATCTTATAATATAACCCAAGAAAAAACACTAATTTCTTAATGAAAAACACATATAGGAGTCATTATGGCAACAGATTCATCAGTTGAGCCACGCGTACTGGCTATTATTCTTGGCGGCGGAAAAGGAACCCGTCTCTACCCCCTTACAAAGGAACGTTCAAAACCTGCGGTCCCCTTCGGAGGAAAATACCGCATTGTTGATATTCCAATTTCTAACTGTATCAACTCAGGATACAGAAAGATTTATCTTCTTACCCAGTTTAATTCTGCCTCACTCCACTTACACATAATCAATTCCTACAACTTTGACCGCTTCAGCAAAGGCTTTGTAGAAATTCTTGCCGCTGAACAGACTCCCGAACACTCAGGCTGGTACGAGGGCACTGCAGACGCAGTTAGAAAAAACCTCATGCACTTCAGGGCACAGCGCCCCACCCACTACATCATTCTTTCAGGCGACCAGCTTTACCGCATGGATCTTAAAGCCTTTATGGATGAACACATTAAGAGCGGTGCAGAAATTACCATTGCCGCAAAAGCAGTAAACCGTTCAGATGCATCCGGCTTTGGAATCATGAAAGTGGACGACTCAAACCGCATCACAGAGTTCATGGAAAAACCAGCAAAGGACATGAACATTGACGACTGGAAAATTCCTGAGGCTTCCCGCGGTTCACTTCCTGCAAACCTTGAATACCTTGCCTCCATGGGTATCTACATCTTTGATGCAAAAACCATGGAAGAAATGCTGGACAACGAATATGGTGACTTTGGAAAAGAGATTATTCCAGAAGCAATCAAGACCCGCCAGGTAAACAGTTATGTATTTGACGGCTACTGGGAAGACATTGGTACAATCCGTTCCTTCTACGAGGCAACCCTTGACCTTACAAACCCAATTCCAAACTTTGACTTTTACAATGCACAGAAGCCAATCTACACCCACATGCGTAACCTGCCCCCAAGCAAGATAAATGACGCTTCACTTACTGCAACTCTTGCAAGCGAAGGATGTATCATCAACAGGGCACGCCTGCAGCGCTCAGTAATCGGTGTTCGTTCAATAATTAACGAAGGCTGCGATTTAAGCGGTGTGGTAATGATGGGTGCAGACTATTACGAAAACGATGATGAGAAGAAGGCAAAAATCAAAAGCGGAACTCCTTTCATCGGAATCGGAAAGAACTGTAAAATTAACAAAGCCATCATTGACAAAAATGCCAGCGTAGGAGACAACTGCTGCATCAACGTAAACGGCAAGCACTACGAAGACGGTGACCACGGTCTCTTCTACAGTGCAGACGGAATCATTGTAATCCGCAAGGGTGCAGTTATTCCCGCAGGTACTGTAATCTAATTAAACCTAGTCTTTAGATTTTTAAGGCGTGCTTTTTACTCCGGTAAGAAGTGCGCTTTTTTTTTCTTTTGCTTTGTGTTATACTTTTTTATATGAGCAAACGTCGAAATCAACACATGAGCATCAGCTGGGATAACTTGATTGACTCAGACTGTAACGGCTCTGCAAAAAATGCCCCCTTACAGGAAAAAGGTATTCTTGTAGGAAGAATTGGACTTATGATTCTTTCAGCAGGTGCCGGAGCATACCGGGTAAGGGCTGCAATGAACAAAGTTTCCAGGGCACTGAATATTACCTGCATAGCGGATATCGGTCTTCTTTCCATTGAATACACCTGTGTTCAGGAATCCGAAACCTATACCAACGCTTTTTCAATCAGTTCAACTGGTGTAAACACAGACAAACTTACCAGACTCAGGGCTTTTTTGGAGTCTTTTACAGAAGAGGCTGAAAACCATTCTCTAAAATACTTCTTTGAAAAACTTGATGAAATAGAAAAATCCAAAAGTAATTACAATGCACTAAATCTTGCCTTTGCTGCAGCAGTAGCATGTGCCTCCTTTACATTTCTTCTTGGCGGCGGACTGATTGAAATGCTTTGTGCCTTTCTTGGTGCGGGAGTGGGAAACTATGTCAGGAAAAAACTTCTTGATAAAAAACTCACTCTCTTTGCAACCATTGCAACAAGCGTTGCAGTTGCCTGTTTGGTTTACATTGCAGTAAATAAAGCGGCTGAGTTTGCATTTAATATTTCTGATGTACACCAGCCGGGTTACATTTGTGCCATGCTCTTTGTCATTCCGGGCTTTCCCCTTATTACCGGAGGCATTGACCTTGCACAGCTGGATCTTCGCTCCGGTACTGAAAGAATCATGTACGGACTTCTTATAATTTTTGTTGCAACAACTACCGGCTGGCTTTGTGCATGGGCACTCAAGTTTTCTCCTGGAGAATTTGTTGACATTGACCAGCCTGAATACATAATGATTCTCTTCAGGATGCTTGCAAGTTTCTTTGCAGTACTGGGCTTTTCTGCTACCTTCAACAGCCCGCTTAAACTTGCCGTTACTGCAGGTATAATCGGTATGGTTTCTAACGTTGTAAGGCTTGAACTTATTGAGTTTACAGGCATTCCCGTTTACCTTGCAAACTTTCTTGCAGCCCTCATAGCAGGTCTTCTTGCAAGCGGAATTAAAAAATACACAGGCTTTCCCCGCATTACAATTACGGTTCCTTCGATTGTGATTATGGTTCCTGGAATGTACCTTTACAAGGGTGTCTACTACATGGCCACAGAAAACCTTGCAACCGGCGGAATGTGGCTTACCAAGGCTTTTCTTTTAACCTGTTCCCTTTCCATGGGCCTAATCGCCGCCCGAATCATCACCGACAGAAACTTCCGGGTAACCAGTTAGGTGAAAAGAAAACTGACACTTCACTACCGCAGCATCTGCCATGGGGCCGGCCACGGTTGCAGGCGAAAAACTTTCGGAGATTGTGTTTTGAACCCACAATCAAGTTTTTATAACAATAATTACTGCGGCTGCAAAGTGGCACCCATGACAGCTGCTGCTCCGTTACGTGTCAGTTTTCTTAATATAAATGGAACATTTGTTACCGCATGAATGTACCGAGTATATACACCAAATTAGTTTGCAACAGAAACCATAAATGTACGCTGAAATGGAGCCGGGGTTCCCATGAAAAAAAAATTCTGCACAAGTGGAGCGAAGCGAAACGCGGAAGCCTTTTTTTTCATGGGGTTCCCGGCGGGAATGAAAGCGTACATTTATATTTTATTATTACCTACTAAGTTTTGTTTATTTTACTCAGTGGCATTCATTCCCACTTGACAAACCTCCCCCTTTCATTCAGAATTCCCCCTATAATATGCAAGGCCTAATACTTAACGGAAGCAAAAATGTATTCGAAGTGGAATGCGATGACGGCATAACACGATCCTGTCCCATCAAAGGTAAAATCCTAAAGGCAAGTGCCGGCTATTACAATCCCCTTGCACCGGGTGACATTGTAGAAATAGACGATGAAACCCTTGAAGAAGAAAAAGGTCAGATTACAGATCTGGTGCCAAGAAAAAATGAATTCGTCCGCTGGAACATAAAAAAAAGAGAACCCCAGCTTCTTGCCGCAAACCTTGACTACATTCTCATTGTCACAACCCCGGACAATCCTCCCTTCCGCCCCCGTTTCATAGACAGGGCACTGGCTCAGGCAGAATATCAGAACATAACTCCTGTAATTGTCTGCAACAAATACGACATACCTGCCGCAAGGGAAGAAGCCTTTCAGGAACGCCTTGCAAACTGGGAGTCACTTGGCTACAGGGTACTTCGCTTAAGTGCAAAAAGCGGAGAAGGCATGGAAGAACTGGCCTCCCTTCTGGAAAACAAACTTTCAGCCCTGGT
>JAEEKM010000322.1 GCA_016282455.1 Treponema sp.
ACAGAATTGAAATACCCACCCTCTGTTACTTAAAGGGAGTGAATGAAATTGGTTCCTGCCGCCTCTGCATGGTTGAAGTAGAAGGGCTTGATCATCTTATTGCCGCCTGTAAAACTCATGTGAGGGAAGGTGACTCAATCATCACTGAGTCAGAAAAACTTACTTCCTACAGAAAGGAAATGCTTAAGCTTATTCTTTCAAACCACGTGGTAGACTGCATGAACTGTCCTGAAAACGGAGTCTGCCGCCTTCAGTATCTGTGCAATAAATATGATGTCCGTGAGTCTGAGTACCGGGGTTCCCGTACAAAACTTGCAAATAAATTTCCAGTTCAGGATTCCAATCCCTACATCACCTATGACCCTGGAAAATGCATTCACTGCCAGAGATGTATAAGTGTGTGTAACCGGGTAACTGGGAATAAAACTTTACAAAGCGGAAGAAGCGGTGTCTTTCATCTGGTAGACGCTCCCTTCGGTCCCAATTGGAAAGAGACTTCCTGTGAGTCCTGCGGAAACTGTGCCTATGCCTGTCCCACCGGTGCCCTCACAATGAAACGCCAGCAGAATTACCGTCAGTGGGAAGTTAAAAAAGTTCTTACTACCTGTCCCCACTGTGCTACCGGCTGTCAGTTCTATCTGGTTGTAAAAGATAACCGCATTGTAAATGTAGAACCTGCCGATGGTCCTTCCAATCACGGGCTTTTGTGCGTAAAGGGAAAGTCCGGCAGTTTTGATTTTGTTCATTCTGCCGACAGACTTAAAAATCCTCTGATTAAAAATAAAACAACAGGTGAGTTTGAAGAAGTGTCCTGGGAAAAAGCAATCGCTTACACTGCAGAACGCTTTATGGAACTTAAGAAAAAATACGGAGGAGATTCTCTTGCGGGTTTTGCCTGTTCCCGTTCTGCAAATGAAGATATTTATATGGTGCAGAAAATGGTGCGTACCTGTTTTGGAACAAACAACACCGATAACTGTGCCAGAGTCTGTCACTCTGCAACTGTAGCCGGTCTTGCAAAAACTTTAGGCAGCGGTGCAATGACAAATCCCATCTACGATATTACCCATGACGTGGACTGCATTCTGCTTGTCGGTTCAAACCCCGAAGAAGCACATCCTGTAGTGGGAATGCAAATTCGTCAGGCAGTGGAAAAGGGCACAAGACTTATTGTCGTTGACCCAAGAGACATTGGTCTTGCTTCCAAAGCAGACATTCACTTGAAACTCAGGCCCGGAACAAACGTTGCTTTTGCAAACGGCATGATGCATGTGATGATAAAAGAAAATCTTGTTGATGAAAAATACATCAGCGAGTTTACGGAAGGTTATGAAGAAATAAAAAAACTTGTGGAAGAATATACTCCCGAAAAAGTCGGAGAAATCTGCCACATAGATCCCCTCATGCTTTGTGAAGCGGCAAGAATGTATGCTTCTGCAAAGAAAGCGCCCATCATCTACTGCCTTGGTGTAACAGAACATTCTTCTGGAACAGAAGGAGTAATGAGCATGTCAAACATGGCCCTGCTCTGCGGAAAACTCGGCAAAAGCGGCTGTGGTGTAAATCCACTTCGCGGACAGAACAACGTACAGGGAGCCTGTGACATGGGTGCCCAGCCGACAGATTATCCAGGTTACCAGAAAGTGGATAACGAAGAAGTCCGCGCTAAGTTTGAAAAAGCCTGGGGAGTTCCCTTAAGTGCAAAACCAGGTCTAAAGGCAACAGAAGTTTTTCCTGCCGCAATTAAAGGTGACATTAAAGGTCTTTACATTTGCGGAGAAGATCCCGTTGTGTCAGACCCGGACACAAGTCATATCATTAAAGCGCTTGAAAGTCTTGACTTCCTTGTGGTTCAGGATCTGTTCATGACAAAAACTGCCGCCTATGCAGACGTTATTCTTCCTGCCATAAGCTACACGGAAAAAGAAGGAACGTTTACAAATACAGAACGCCGCATTCAGCGCATAAGAAAAGCCGTTACCCTCGAAGGCAATATGAGACCCGACACAGACATTCTCATTGACCTGATGAATGCAATGGGGTACAGACAGCCTTATCTTACTCCGTCAGAAATAATGGACGAAGTTGCATCCCTTACTCCAAGTATGGGGGGTGTTTCTTACAAGCGCCTCGATTCTGGAGAAAGCCTTCAGTGGCCCTGCAAGGATAATAGTCATCCCGGAACACCAATCATGCATGTGGGTAAACCTGTCCGCGGAAAAGCACTTCTTTACCCTGCAAAATACAAAGCGGCACAGGAACTTCCTGACAAGGAATACCCCTTCTTCCTTACAACAGGCCGCATTCTTTACCAGTACAATGCCGCTGCAATGACAAGCCGCGCTCCGGGTTTGAATGAAATTGCAGGAGAAGGATTTATTGAAGTGAACTTTAGGGATGCAGAAAAACTTGGTTTTGCAAACGGAGAAAAAATCAGGGTTACAAGCAGACGCGGTTCAATTACTGCAACTGCCCGTGTTGGAAGAAAAGTTTCTGAAGGAGAAACCTGGATGCCCTTCCACTTCCCGGATTCACCTGCAAACGTTTTAACAAATGCTGCCCTTGATGATTTTGCCCGCATTCCAGAGTTTAAGGTATGTGCAGTCCGCATGGAGAAAATTCAGTAATGGAAATTGAAGAGGCGGTAGCGATTCTGCAAAGGACGGTAAGTCCATCTGGTAAAGTGAAAGTCTGTCCTCTTTCTTCCGCTTACGACAGGATTCTTGCAGAAGACCTTTATGCACCCCTTGATGTGCCTCCCTTTCCAAAGTCTGCAATGGACGGTTATGCCGTGCGCTCAAGTGATGTCTCTTCTGCCACAAAAGATAAGCCCGTTACACTTTCTGTTCTCGGAGAAGTTTTTGCAGGAGACGGAAACAATAATTTTTCTCTCAAAGAAAAAACTGCCCTCAGGGTAATGACTGGTTCTCCCTTACCACCCGGCTGTGATGCAGTTGTCATGCAGGAAAATACAGACTATGGAGAAAGGGAAGTAAAAGTTTTTTCTCCTGTAAAAAAAATGCAGAACTATTGTGCTCAGGGAGAAGACATAAAAAAAGATTCCCTTGTCTTAAAAAAAGGCAGCAGGCTTTCCCGGACACAAATCGGTCTTCTTTCCAGTCTTGGTTTTGACAAAGTAAAAGTTTTTAAAGCCCTTAGCGTTTCCCTTCTTTGCACGGGAAGTGAACTTCAACTTCCGGGAGAAAAACTTGAAGAAGGAAAAATCTATTCAAGCATCGGAGAAATGCTTTCTTATTCAATTAAACAGGAGGGCTTTTCTCTTTCCAGATTAAAAGTGCTTGCAGATGAAGAAAAAATAATTTCTGAAGAAATAGAAAAATCTCTTGAAGATTCTGATTTAATAATTACAAGCGGCGGAGTCTCTGTCGGAAAAAAAGATTTGCTTCCTTATGTGCTTGAAAAACTTGGTGCAGAAAAACTTTTTTCTCATGTGAATGTTCAGCCCGGAACTCCAACCCTTGCCAGCTTTCTTAAGGGAAAAGTGATTTTAAGTTTGTCAGGTAATCCTTTTGCTGCCCTTGCAAACTTTGACCTTTATTTTTATCCGCTTGTATCAGTTCTTATGCAGAGTGAAAGTTTTCTTCTTCCGGTAGAAAAAGCTGTCTTACAAATTCCTTATGAAAAAATAAACCTTCACCGCAGACTTGTCCGTGCCTATGCTTCAGAAGGAAAAGTTTATCTTCCGTCAGAAAAACACGCCGCTTCTGTCCTAAGCAGCATGAGCGAATGTAACTGCTATCTTGATGTACCTTCACAAACAAAATATGCTTCTGGTGAGCTGGTAACCGTAAGGTTTATGAGGAGTCCGCGTTGAAAGTTGAAAATCCTCCCCTTACTGTAGCCCTTCTTGCAGGCGGTAAAAGTTCCCGCATGGGAAAAGATAAAGCCTTCCTGAAGTTTAATGAAAAAACTTTTATTCAAATAATTTATGAAGAACTAAAGGATTTTGATGAAATATTACTCAGCGTAAAAAAAGAAAACCTTGAAAAGTATGCTTTTCTTCCTGTAAAAAAAATATCTGATGAGAAAGTAGATGCAGGTCCGCTTGAAGGAATAAAGACTTCCCTTATGGAAAGTAAAAATGAACTTGTATTTATTACTGCCTGCGACATGCCCTTTATAAAAAAAGAACTTCCCCTTTCCCTGCTGGATTTTTATTCATCCGATTACGACGCTTATGTTCCTGTGTTAAAGGGAAGAACAGAACCCCTTTGTGCAATTTACAAAAAATCAATCCTTCCTCTGGTTGAAAATCATTTACAAAAGGCTGACTATAAACTCTCCATTCTTTTAGATGACATTAAAGTAAAATATATTCAGATGGAAAAAACTTCTCTGAGTGAAAAAATATTTTCCAACATAAACACGGAAGAAGACTATGAAAAGTTAAATGGTCCCTGTATTTTTTCAGTTTCGGGTTTTAAGAAGAGCGGAAAAACAAGCCTTATACTTTCTTTACAAAATGAACTTTCTTTAAGAGGCTATACTTTTTCTGTAATTAAACATGACGGACACGACTGTTTTACAGATGCAGAAGGGACTGACACTTTCCGTTTTTCACAGGCGGGTGCCTTATCAACCTGTGTTTTTTCTGACAGACGCTATGCTTTTTTTGCAAGTGAAAGTGTTACAGTGGACACTCTTATAGAAAAAACAAAAAAACTTTCCACTCTTCCTGATTTTATTATAATCGAAGGGATGAAAAATGCTCCCTTCCCAAAAGTGGAAGTTTTACGAAAAGATGTTTCCTGCGAAAGCTGCTGTAAAAAAGAAGAACACATTTGTTTCGTAAGCGATTTTGCTTTTTCTTCAGAAGACAACATTCCTTCTTTTGATTTTTCTGATGTAAAAAAAATTACGGATACTATATTAAATTATTTTCATAAAGGTTTAGAAAAATGAAATGTGTTTCTACAGAAAATGCAGTTGGACATGTACTCTGCCATGACATTACCCAGATTCTTCCGGGAGTAAAAAAAGGCGTTCTCTTTAAGAAGGGACACATTGTAAAGGAAGAAGACATTCCTCTTCTTCTTTCTGTCGGAAAAGAAAACCTTTATGTCTGGGAAAAAACAGAAGGCATGCTTCACGAAGACGAGGCCGCATATATATTGAAAGATATCTGTATGGGTCAGGATAAGTCCATGTCTTTTACCGAACCACAGGAAGGAAAAATAGAAATTCTTGCAGACTGTGACGGACTTTTGAAAATCAATTCAAAAAAACTTTTTGAAATAAACAGTCTTGGTCAGATGATGATTGCAACCCGGCACACAAACTCCGTCGTGCACAGGGGTGATAAACTTGCCGGAACAAGAATTATTCCTCTTGTAATAGAAAAAGAAAAAATGGAAAAAGCACAAAGTCTTTCCGGGAGCCAGCCTCTCTTAAGAATTCTTCCCTTTAAGAAAATGAAGGTTGCCCTTGTTACGACAGGAAGTGAAATAAAAAAAGGTCTTATAAAAGATTCCTTTGGTCCTGTGTTAAAAGAAAAACTTTCCTTTTTTGGAGCAAGTGTAATCGGTCAGGTTTTTCCTGGGGATGATTCTGAGGCAATTACAAAAGAAATCTTAAACTTTGCAAAAGAAGATGCGGATATGATTATCTGTACCGGAGGAATGAGCGTTGACCCTGACGACAAAACTCCTGCCGCAATAAAAGCAAGCGGTGCAGAAATTGTAACTTACGGAGCGCCTG
>JAEEKM010000027.1 GCA_016282455.1 Treponema sp.
AACCACCATTTTTATTTTACTGTTCATTGAGGCTCTCGAAATTTACCATCGAATAAAATGGAGAGGTCTATATTTGTTTTGGTAAACAGGTATAGATTTCTCCATTCCGCACTTCGTGCTCCAGTCGAAAGGACAGAGGCGATACATTCCTTCTCCAGTCGAAATGGGCTGTCTCTAAGTTCAACAATAGTTTTTTTCCAGAAAATCTTTCAAAAACGACTTGACAATAGGCAAAGACCATGCGATGATAATTATATCAGGGTGATAGTAAAACTATCAGTGTGATATTAAGAGAATCTTCACCGGTTCTTTCTTCAGCGAGGAGTGTGTATGAACGAGTCAGAGATTGACGTGAGCCTTGAAAAAACAGATGTTCTTCATTTTACCTATACTGCAAAAGAAGACATTTCCCTTCCGGATTCCTCCAACAGACTGCTGGCAACTTTTAAAATCGACCAGCTTATTAAAGAAAATCTTCCGTCAGAAAAACAGGGTGCCTGTCTTGGCAAAGACTTTTATTTTTACGGCGGCGGCTGGCAAAGCTGGGGCTTCGGCGGAGAAGTGGAACCTGGTTCATACAAAAAGCCATATATTCCCGTCATTCCCCAGTGGCTTCAGTACACAAATTTCCCCGGTAAAAATCCTTCCCGTGTGAGTGGAAAAAGAACTTCAGACCCCCGTCTTCTTAAAGGTCAGTTTGTAATCTACCTGCGCTGGGAAAACACTTATCTTGCAGTCTGTTCAACAGGCCGTGTTGATGGTTCAGTTCTCCCTCCCGTGCAGTTTTATGTTAACCGTTCCAGGAGAACAATCACTGTCTGTCTTTACTCTGACGGAAAAACCTGGACTAAGGGCGAAAAAGTCTGTGACCTCACACTTTTCTTTGCAGAAGGTTTCTTTGGTTTAAAAGACACAATCAGAAAAATCTACGGCGGAACAGAAAACAGCCGCTTTGACTACCTGCGTTTCCTCTCCAGTGAAAAAGACCGTATCATCACCTGCGGCTGGGAAAGCTGGTACAACCACTACGCAAACATCAATCAGAAACTTATAGACAGTGATCTGGAATGTCTTGGAAAAACAGGCAATATCATAAAAACCTGGTGCCTTGACCAGAACAAGCCGACAGTTTTCCAGGTGGATGACGGTTGGGAAGAAGCACTCGGTCAGTGGGACGTATGGAAAGAAAGATTTCCCGAAGGCATGACAGCCTTGGCATCCTCCATTGCAGACAAGGGCTACATTCCCGGACTTTGGGTTGCACCTTTTATTATTGACTACCGTGCAAAGGTTGCAAGAGAACACAGAGACTGGATTCTTCGTGACAATAAGGGCCAGCCCATTGCGGCAGGTTACGGTGAGCTCTGGGGTGCAAAAAACGGTCCTGATCAGCCTGGTAAAAAATATTCCTACTTCTGCCTTGACCTTAGTAATGATGAAGTTCTTTCTTACCTTGATTCCCTTATGGAAAAAATCATCAATGAATGGGGCTTCCGTTACATTAAGCTGGACTTCCTCTTTGCAGGTATGATTTACGGTGCTTACAAAAACGGCGGGGCAGGTTACCTCTGGTATGACAGGGCAATTAAAACCATTACTTCCCGTAAGGTGAATAAAAAGGGCCAAGCAGTTGCTTACCTTGGCTGTGGACTTCCGCTTGAGGCAAGTTATAATGCACTTCCGCTTTCAAGAATCGGTCCTGACACAAAAGAAGACTGGGACTTTGACATTCTTGCAAAAATTCGCTGGGAGGGACGTCCGGGGGCACTTCCCAACATGCAGAGCACCTTAGGTCATGCTTTCTTTGACCAGAGCATTTACATTAACGACCCGGATGTAATCTTCCTGCGCGACGAAAACATTTCGCTTACAGAAAATGAAAAGGAACTTGTTGCCCTTGTAAACTATCTCTTTGCAAGCCAGCTCATGCATTCAGATGACCCTGTAGATTTTAAGGAAGAAACGGAAGGTAAGTTTACGGAAAAAATCCGTGCCCTTTACCAGAAGTTTGCAGGAGAAGAATTTGGTCTTGTAAACCTGAGCCGCACAAGTTACATCATTTTTTCACGGAGCAAAAAATACTGCGGTCTTATCAACCTGGGTAACAAAGACTTCAGCGTAAAAAAAGAAAGCCTTCTTTCTCATGCAGGCATTGCTTCACAAGCAGACAGAGAACTTCTTCCTGTTACTGCCCATGTAAGTGAAAGAGATGGTTTACTCAGCGCAGAAAAACATTCAATCAGCATTTTTGAAGTGAAATAATTTTTTAGGAGATAGATGAAGATGGAAGACAAAAGCAGCGTGATTTTCGGAAACAAGATTCCGGCAAAGTTTATCCGCAAGGCCGCAAAGGCACAGAAGAAGTTCCTTAAAAAATACGGGGACGACAGAAAGACTGAGTATCACCTTGTGGCTGTTGACAACGAAGTGCTCACTCCTGTAATGGGAGCAAAGGTTCTTAAACTTTCAAAAGAACCAATGGGACCTCTTCCTCCAAATCCAATCATTATCGGAAACATCCGCATGGGATTCGGTCACTACCGCATTTCTATGGCAATGGCAAGTGCCGCTCATGCAATGGGCTACACACCTCTCTGGCTTGACCTTAACTCTTTCCCCGAAACTACCTGTACAAAAATAATCGGCGGACAGAACGACATGTATTCTCTTGCAAGCCGTATTTCACAGAAGAGTAAGCTCTTTAATAAACTTGTGTGGGAACCCTTAAACTACACCGGTTTTAAGCAGATTACCTACAACTGCGGGGATCAGAAAAATGCAGAACTTATGGTTCCCTTATTTAACGATATTCCCAAAGATACTCCCTACATTGCAACTCACGTGTGGCCAAGTCAGGCAGCAATTCATGCAGGCATGACCCACGTGGTAAATGCAATTCCTGACAACTGGGCAATGGCCCTTCATTTGAGCGAAGGTGCAATTCACACAGTGCAGACACCAAACGCATATTTTGGTTACAGAACCCTCTGCGGTTTTGACAAAGAAAATGTTCTTAACCCAATGGGTAAGGACGACATTGCATACATCGGTCATTATCTTGACGATGA
>JAEEKM010000323.1 GCA_016282455.1 Treponema sp.
AGACTTTACGTTTGCAACCATCCCTCCCACTGCCGCAGAAGACTGGGTAACAGATGCAGACTGAGATTCAATACGGCTGTTCAGTTCCTTAATGCGTTCCACAATCTGGTTCACTGAATCATTGGACTTTTCAACACCAGAGGCCTGATTTTTCATTTCTTCCTGAACGACTTCAATGTTCTTGGAAATTTCTGCCACGTTACTTTTTGCAGCCCTGAGACTGATTTTAAGTTCACCTGCAGTTCTGGTTGAATTCTTTGAAGAGTCAGCCATTTCAGAAAGAATGGTTTTTGTGCTGTCCTTAAATGTATTGATGTTGTTTACAAGTTCACCGACTTCACAGCGGCATTTTACTTCCAGTGCAGGAAGGGTATAATTCTTTTTGGAAAGTTCTTCCGTGTGAGTGGTAACTTCTTTTATTCCTTCGTCAATAGCGCGGATTGTAATAAAGGTACTTGCAAAGTTTGTAATTGTAAAAACAAGACCAACCGGCAGAACCCTGTGCAGCATAAGGAATTTTGTTCCATGCTCAAGGTTTCCGGCAACGGAAGCAACATGCTCCATCATCATAAGAACAGAAGTCATGGCAAGAAGAATGACGATATTTGTTCGCATTCCAAAAGACATTATCTGTACTTCCTTGTAATGGGGCAGCCAGAAAAGGGAACGTTCTGCAAAGCGTAAAAGTAAGGTAAAGCCCACCATACTAAAACCAAAGGCAAGTCCCCAAAGTGCGGTAAACCAGGTAATAAAAGTGTCTTTGTTATTTTCAAAACTGCTGAACTTAAGTCCGATTCTGTCGGCAGTAGAAATAGAAAGAGATGCAAGAATAATACAGGAAACTAAAACCAGACCAATATTGGCATTGTACCAGCCCTTAAAAAAGAGGTTTGTAGATTTGATTGATTTTTCACTTCCGTCGTAAGCGGCCAGTTTTTTTCTAAAAAGAGTGTAGGAAATAAAAGGCACACAGACAAATGCAATAAAAACAAAGAGATCAATCAGAGGATTAAAGGCAATGGCAAGATATTCTTTTGTATTGACTGCACCTGTAAACATTGAAACAGGACCAAACAGAAGTGGAGGAGCAAGATAACATTCAAGCAGGGCAAGAAAAATTCGAACATCAAATTTTGCACGATTTTCAAAACTATAGGTCATAAACACTCTCCATAAAAAGCATTTCCTGAATTCTACCACAAGATTTTATGCATATCAAGAATTTTCTTTATAGTTATCTTCAGGCAACTGTAACTATATAGACAACAAGTAGTGAAGTGAAAACTGGCACGCAACGGAGCAGCAGCTGTCGTGGGTGCCACTTTGTAGCCGTAACAATTCCCAAAACAAGAAAAATATATTATATTACAGGACATGACAGAAGAAAAAATTACAGAACCTTCCACACAGAAACACTTAGAGTTTAATGGAAGAAAGATTATCCTCGTGGGAACCGCCCATGTTTCAAAAGAAAGCATTACTGAAGTAGAAGAAGCAATAGAAAAAGAAAGTCCGGAATGTGTTGCCATAGAACTGGACCAGAAGCGTCTTGAAAGCATGGAAGACCCGGAAGCCTGGCGCAAGATGGACATAGTAAAAGTCCTGAAAAACAAAATGGGCTTTCTCATGCTGGCAAACATAGTACTCTCTTCCTACCAGAAACGCATGGGAGAAGATGCAGCCGTTAAACCCGGAGACGAAATGAGGGCCGCCATAGAAAAAGCAAAAGCACTGGGCATTCCCCAGGAAATGGTAGACCGCCCCATTGCAGTTACCCTCCGCAGGGCCTGGGCAAAAAACTCCTTCTGGGGTAAGTGCAAGCTGCTCTCTGCCCTCATTGCCACCGCCTTTACAAAAGAAGAAGTCAGCGCAGAAGACGTAGAAAACCTTAAGCAGAAAAGCGAGATGGACAGCATGATGGGAGAACTTTCTTCCTATCTTCCCAAAGTAAAAGAAGTACTCATTGACGAAAGAGACCGCTACCTTGCCTGTAAAATCTGGAACTGTAAGGGTAACCGTGTACTGGCAGTTTTAGGAGCAGGACACCTTCCGGGAGTGGAAGCCCATCTTGCAAAAATAGCAGCCGGACAAGAAAGCACTGACTGCTCTGACATAAGCGAAGTACCGCCTAAGGGCATAGGTTCAAAAATCGCCTCATGGATCATTCCATTTCTTATTGTAGCCTTTATAGTTCTGGGCTTTGTGTACGGAGGCGTTCAGGCAGGAAAACAGATGCTTGGAGCATGGATTCTCTGGAACGGAGTGCTGGCAGGCCTGGGTGCAATCATTGCCCTGGGACACCCGCTTACAATTCTAGTTTCCATACTGGGCGCCCCCTTTACCTCTCTCTGCCCCTTCATTGGAATAGGAATAGTTTCCGGCATTGTACAGGCACTAATCTGTAAACCCACCGTGGCAGACATGGAAAACCTTCAGAATGATGCAGGAAGTTTAAAGGGCTTTTACAAAAACCGCATTCTCCGCGTACTTCTGGTATTTCTTCTTTCATCGCTGGGAAGTTCTGCAGGAACCTTTGTTGCCGGTGCAAACTTTGTAAAAATCATCAGTGAATTCTTTGACAAAATTCTTGCCGGTATTACATCTCTATTTAAATGAAAAGTTTTAAATGAAACTTTTTGAAATAAAAGGTGTCGAATAGAACGAGGTAGAAAAAAATGGACACAGCCCTTACCCCCGCGGCCCAGGTAATTATTGCAATCATTCCCGTAGTCGGCATTGCCATTGGAGGCATTCTTGTATTCTTTGCCATTCTCTGGCATCATCACGAAGTAAAACAGAGAATTGCAATGGGAACCTACACTCCATTTAAGTTCAACTTCCGTGCCTTCTCCCTGCTTACAGGACTTCTTCTTGTGGGAGTGGGAATTGTTCTTACAGCCATGTTTGCCCTGCTTGAAGGAATGTGCTATGCCCTTTTGGGAGGCGTCGTTCCCCTGGTTCTAGGCATTATGC
>JAEEKM010000324.1 GCA_016282455.1 Treponema sp.
CAGATGGGGAACTGGTACTTTAGCAGATCCCGGCAATGGTCACAATGATGGAACCAACCAGATACGTCCATCTACAATTGGACAAAAAGACTATGATGAATCCGATAATTCCTTTATAAATATTGATAAGGAAAGATTCCAGTCCCCAACTCTGGCAACCACTGTTGAAGGAACAGCCTCTACAGTTTATCTTGCCTACTATGACAATATAAACAACGAAATCCGCTTCCACTGGGGAACCTTTACAACAAATACAAAGACTGCAAAAATGGTTCAGAATCTTTTCTCTGATGCTTATGGCCAGTCTAATGCAATACACGGAAAAGATATTAGTCAGGATTATGCAAAATATCGTCTTGACTATACTTCTTTAATTGCCGGACAGACACAGAATGCACATCCCTTTAATTCAAACACACCTACGGACACAAGAGTACTGGCAACGGATGGTACTCCAGTATGCGCAGGTCAGTATGTGAGCATTGCAGCTCTTAAGGAAAAAGGAAACACTGAAAATGATGTTACCGATGATGCAGTTGTAGCAGTCTGGTATGATGCAACAAACAACCAGATGCTTTACTCTTTCAACAAAGCTCCAAAGAGTATTGCGGCAGGAAAATTCCTTCAGGCTGATACAGGCTGGAGCAAACCTGTTGCAATCTTCGGCGAAGGAAACGGAATCGGTGAATACTGCAAAGTTGCACTTGCTAAAAATGGTAGTGCCCATATCGTAGCCTATGATAGCCTCAATGCAGATGTTCTTTACGCCTACCTTCCAAGCTTTGATACACCAAGTAGTGCAAAAACCTGTATTGTAGACTCTTATGGTCTTATTGGAACGGAACTGGATCTTGATGTTGCTCTGGATGCCAATAATAATCCCCTTCCTTTCATAAGCTACTATGCAGGAAGCAATGCACTTCCAAAAACTGCAAGCTGGGCAGGAACTTCTGCTCTTAGTGCTTCAACTCTTGCCACAGGTGCAGAAGAAGATGTATTCACAGGAGCATGGAATGTAAGCCTTATTCCTACCACAAGCAAAATTGGTGTTGACCATGTAAATGTAGGTGTCTGGAAAGATAAGACCAATGGTCAAATCAAATCATCTACAACAGGAACAAACGAGACTGAGCAGACAGGAACAAGCTATAAATCAACTGTAAGCCGGGGTAATATATTTGGTAACGGTTCAAAAAATGCAATTTTAGGCTATGTAATAAATGAAGGTGCCAACGGTTACATAGAAACCGCCCAGAAACGCTAACAGTAAAAACACAAGTGCATAAAAAAAGCATGGCCCACTTCAAAAAGTGAGTCATGCTTTTTTTTTACAAAACTTGATTAGAACGCGCCGTTCTCGTTAGTAGCCCAAAGCATAAAGGCAGAGGGGGCAGATTGCATTTGCATGAAGGCAGTCATCGGCCATGCAGGAAGGTCGGTTGTTATTGTCTGCACCAAAAAGATCTGAGTGCTGCAGGTGCATGCGATCCCCGTCTCTGTAAAGGGTCATAAAAAGTTTCCATGCATTGCATTCTGAAGAATAGCGGAGCATTGGGTCAGACATATACTCCGCATCATCAAACCAGTCTACAGTCACATACTTCTTGTTCTTAATGGCATTCTTTACTTCCGTAGAGGCATAGGTCTCAATTATATCTTCAAAGTCATATCCTTCCACACCAACAGCCTCTTGCTTTTCAAAATCGTAAGTAATTTCGACAATATAACACTTGAGTGTGTTAGACATGAAGGCATTAAATCTTTCTGTTTCCAGAGTATTCATTAGAGTGGGAACATCCTGCCAGGGAGTAAAACTTGCGGCTTTTCCATCTTTGTCTACATAATGAAGGAACAAAAGCGGAATCACTTCCTGACGCCAGAGGCTCTGATCACATCTGTCTCTTGTTCTAAAGTACCTTTCCATACCGCCGGCAAGTCTGTCTTTTGCAGGGTAGACATCAACTCCAAGCCATGAAAAATCATTGTACTTTTCATTTGCTTCGTAAACTTCATTGCTACCACGCTGAGAAGGATACTGGGCCATGTCTGTGTAGTAATCAATCAGTTCCTGCTCATAACCTTTGCCCTTCATCCAGTTAACAAATGCAGCCATATCTTTGTCTTTTGTCCAGTCATAGTTTTTGTAGGACTGCAACTGGTTCAGCCATTCTTCTTTCTCACTAAGGGGAATAACACAAACGCTGATGTCATGCTGGTAATCCGGTGTAAGACGGCTGTAAGAAATGGAAGAATCAATTTTCTTATAAATGCATCTAATCACTTCCGGAGTTTTTTCAAGAGCACTGCCTTTTTTAATGCTGAGCCACCACTGATTAAAGGAATCATAATAACCCACGCGGTCTTTTACATTAAACGGAGGCTTAAGGTCTGCACCTTCGTACACATCCACATACACGCCGTTAGTAAAATAAGTCCAGTTTCCTTCGTTGTAATAGCGGGAATTGATTACAGAAGTATCAAGCTCGTCAATGAGTTCTGCTTCGTCATCAATCACAAAAACTTTTGCTTTTCCAATTTTTATGCAATCATCACGATTTTCATTTTCTTCAGAAGCAGAGGAATGATCTTCACGTTCTTTTCCACTACCTTCTTTTTCCAGAGAAAGTGAATAGTAAAGAATGCCTTTTCCACCAATGATTCCACCCGGGTAGTAGAAAAGGTCTGCTTTGTCTTCCGACACAAAGGCTGTCTGCGGGAAAGTATATGCAGTAGCAAGTGGAATTACTTCTTCGTCAGTCTTAAGCGAAAGAGAGTCACCTTCAGAAGTAGTAAAAGAAAAAATGTATGGAACGGAAGGAGAAAGATAATCTGTCATGGGAATGCTTACGACTTTGATTTTTCCGTACTCAAGGCTTTCAAGAAAATTGTAGGTATTGGGAGCCCATGCTTTTTTGTGAGTCTGGAGAAATTCCAGAAGTTCTTTTCCGTCTACTCCAAGCCGTTCAAAAGAAGGATTCACTCTTGGCAAATTACAGAACTCATCAAAACCGATTGGAGTGGAAAGAAGCTGTGAGTCAGTTCCCTCAGTGGGATAATGTGAAAGAATCATGTAGGCAGGGTCTACGTCAAACCAGCTGTCTTTAAAAGATTTTTCAAAAACTTTTCCATTTACATTTCCTGCACCCCAGGTTGTATCAAGAAGAATTTTTTCCTGACCGACTGTTACCAGGTTCCAGCCGTGGTTACCAAGTTTGTCTCCAATTTCATAACCGGACGGTTTGTCATTACCAGAAACATAGCGGGAGGTAAGTCCGGCTGCATTTGCCAGTGCATCAAAAAGATTTCCGTAACCCTTACACAAAGCCTTTCTTTCTGTAAAAGTTGTCGCTGCGGAATTGGCAGTATCGTAATCATAGTCCGGGTCGTTTACATCTGCTTCCACATCATAGGCAATGTTATTACAGATCCAGGTAAAGATTGCACGGGCTTTTTCTTTCTCCGTGGCAGCGGTAGAAGTAATTGTTTCTGCAGCAGAAGTAATAGAAGTAGAAGAAGGAATATTTAAGTCAGTCACATAAGAATCGATTGCAGAATAATCTGTTTTAGCCGCCACAGTTTTTACCGGCGTAAACTGAATATCCGAAACATTTTCGTTTTCTTTTGAAGCATTGTTTCCTGATAAAGAATTTAGAAAATCACATGCAAAAAAAGTTACTGCAAGCAAAACAGAAAAGAGGCTTGTAAAAAAAATGCGCACATTCTTTTTCATAAAAGTTTTTCTCCTTGTGTTCTAAGAGTATATTTTAAAGTGTAAGGGTTATTCCTGATAAATGCAAGTTAAATGTGCTGGAGGTAATAGGTCTTCATCAAACCCTTACCCTTAACTTCCACTTCTACAGGACTTCCGTAAGAAAAATAATCTTTTGTCTGTTCAAAGGTATTTTCGCTCACATGAATTTCCAGGGCCTCTCCTGTACTTTCCATGCGGCTTGCCACATTCACAGTGTCGCCCCAGACGTCATAAATAAACTTGCTTTTTCCAATAACGCCCGCCACAAGATCACCAGAGTTTATTCCAATGCGCAGAAGGATGTTTAAATTATTCTCTGCATTAAAAGTTTCTACATCTTTTAAAAGTCCCTGTGCATAAGAAATCATCTTACGGCATGCATCTTCATCTGAGTTTTCAGAAAGACCTGTTGCGGCCATGTAGGCATCTCCAATCGTTTTTATTTTTTCAACGCCTTCATTTTTTGCCCTTTCGTCAAACATGGAAATCATTTTATTCAGCATGGAAACAACATCTTCTGCTTTCATGCTGCTGCTCAATTTTGTAAAGCCTACAATGTCAGTGAATAAAACTGTTGCATTCGGATATTTTTTTGCAATGATTCTGTCCGGGTGAGCGGTAAGTTCCGCCGCAATATTTTCAGGGAGGATATTTAAAAGTAAACTTTCGGAGCGTTCTTTTTCCTGCGTGAGTTCCCTTGTTCTCTCCTCCACTTTCTTTTCAAGTTCAACGCTGTATTTTTTCATCATGCTGATTTTTTCTTCCTGCATGCCTTTTATGCGGATGATATTATGCACCATGCTCTCTGTCATTCTTGAAAAAGAAATGTAAAGGTTTTCTACTTCGTCACTGGTAGAAACATTCAGCTCTTTAATTTTTTCTACGCACGCTTTCATGCCTTCTACATTTCCATTCTGCTCCATAAAGGAAATTGCATTGGAAGACATTCCGTTTAGCGGCTTAACAAGAAGTTTTGTAGAAATCCATATTCCCAAACCAACGGTCAGTATAACTGCAATCAGAGAAAGAACAATTGTCCTGAACAAAAAAGTCATGCGGTACTGTTTTAACAGATCCATTGAAATATCTATTCCAATATAGCAGACACATTTTCCATTTGAATCAAACAGAGGATGATAGTAGGTTAAAAGCCAGCCGTACTGATCATTTGACTCCAAGGGTTCAATTTCTTTTCCTGCAAGAAGTTCATCAATGAGCGGAAGAAAAGTCGGATCAAATTCTATAATCTCATTCACCTGATAGTCACCGGCTTCTTCATCAGTATCAAAGATAATATGACATCCGTCTTCTTTTATCTGATACACATAAAGATATTTAATGTCAGGAATACTTTTCTGAAGGGATTTTAAATAAACAAATGTTTCCTTGTAACCGGGAACATCTTTGCCCTGTGCAAGATAAGTTTCTATGGAATCAGCCTGAATGGAATTAGCCGCAAGAAGTGCAACTCCTTTTGCAGTCTTTAAATGCTCTGCCCTTGTGTGATTGGAAAAAAGATTAAGCGCAACAAAGGAAATTGTAAAAGTAAGAATACCTGCTGCAAGAATAAGCAAAAAAGAAATTCTTACGCGAAGAGAATGTATGCCTCTTGTTTTTATTGCTTCTCTGATGACCGAATGAATTTGGTTCATAAACCCTGCCTGCTTTTATTGTAGCATACTTTTTCTGAATTGCAAAAAAATTCTTTCACTGGAGAATACAATACCTACCTAAATTGTAACAGGGTCAGTTTTTAATTTGACTTTGATTCTTTTTTCATTACCCACAAAAAAATATTTTTTTTTCAAAATGATTTGTCTTTTTTGTATGTTCAACCCCCATATAAATAATAGGACCGTTAAACATTCGATCCACCCTCCATGGCGGTTTTAAAATGCGGCGGTACAAAAATTATCTATTAAAGGGGTAAAAATGCAAACATTAAGAACAAACGGAAAGTACCAGGACTCTCTTTTCAGGGTGATTTTTGGTCGTGAAGAACACAAGCACTGGCTGTTGTCACTTTACAACGCACTCAACAACTCTCATTATGAAAACGTAGATGATCTGACGCTCACCACAATTGACGACGTGGTCTACCTCAAGATGAAGAATGATGTTTCTTTTTTGATTGACTCGCAGATGAACTTGTTTGAGCACCAGTCAACCTGGAATCCCAACATGCCGTTAAGGGG
>JAEEKM010000325.1 GCA_016282455.1 Treponema sp.
CACTCCCGCGGCATCTGTCACGAGGCCCTGCACATGCGCACCCCTTTACCTTGCCTCGATTTGAACGTTTATCACATTTATTTATGTTTCAAAGGTTTTATACTAGTGCGCAGGTGCACCCCATGCCAGCTACCGCTCCGTTACGTGTCAGTTTCCCCATAAAGTATTTATTTTCGGCGGCAAGACAAAAATCCCTTTTCATGCTATTATGCAGTCATGTTTGGTGAAAGAAGCGTAAAAATTCCCGAAGATTTAATTAAAGTCGGAAAAATTTTCAAAGACCATGGTTTTCAATCCTATCTGGTTGGGGGTGCTGTAAGAGACATGCTCATGGGTAAAAAAGCCCACGACTGGGATATTGCAACAGATGCCACGCCAGAGGAAGTTATGGGCATTTTCAGAAAAGTCATTCCCACAGGCATTGCCCACGGAACCGTAACCATTCATATTTTTGGACACGAAATAGAAACTACCACTTTCAGAACAGACGGAAGCTACACTGACGGAAGGCACCCGGACAGCATTTCTTTTACTAAAAAAATAGAAGACGACCTTTCCCGCCGTGACTTTACCATGAACGCCATTGCCGCAGACCTGCTTACAGGAAATCTTACCGACCCATTTAAAGGACAGGAAGACATAAAAAACAAAATCATCCGCACGGTAGGTTCTCCCTTTGAACGTTTTAATGAAGACGGACTTAGACCTGTTAGAGCCATACGTTTTGCAAGCCAGCTTCACTTTACAATAGAAGAAAACACTCTTAATGCCCTGTCTGAAAAAGAAGTTCTAAAAAAAACTGCCTCTATTTCTCCAGAAAGGTTCAGGGATGAGTTTTGCAAACTGCTCTCTACACAAGAACCTTCCATCGGTTTAAAACTCTTAGAAAAAAGCGGAATACTTCATCTTTTCATTCCTGAGTTTGATCCCTGCAGAAACTGCATTCAGTCAGACAGCAGGGGCTTTCATGAATTTGATGTAGCAGACCATTTGTTTTACGCAGCAGACGGTGCCCCGCAGGAAAATCTGATTGTCCGCCTTGCAGCCTTTTATCATGACATTGGAAAACCGGAAGCCCGTTCTACAGAAAGAATTATGGGGGAAGAAGTAATTCATTTTCACGGACACGAAAAAATCAGTGCAGAAAAATGCCGCGCTTCCATGACAAAACTAAAGTTCTCCAACGAAGAAATAAAAAAAACGGAACACCTTGTCAAACACCACATGTTCTATTACGAAAGTGTATGGAGTGATGCCGCAGTAAGACGTTTTGTAATTAAGGTAGGAAAAGAAAATATTGACGACCTTAGTAAACTCCGTCTTGCAGACATTTACGGCATGCCTAGACCCCGGGTGGAAGCCTCAAGTGCAAGCTGGCAGCTTTTGTGCGAACTTACCGACAGGATTGAAAAATTAAGTGAACAGAATACCGCCTTCAGCCTGAAAGACCTTAAGGTTAACGGAAATGATTTAATGCAGGAAGGAATTCCAAAAGGAAAAGTGATTGGAGCAATTCTTTCTGAACTCTTTGAAACAGTTACAGACTCTCCGGAAATGAATGCAAGGGAAAAACTACTCCCCCTTGCAAAAAACATTTACGAGACAAAGTATAAGAATGTATAAATCTTATACGGTTGGCAGTTCTATGTTGCCGTATTCACAGAGACAGTCTGCCAGTTCTACGTGTTCAAGCAGCTCAAGGTTCTTGTGGACTTTTTTGTAAAGCCTGAGTTCACCGTTACCGGTTCCACCGCCCAAAACCTTAAGAACTTTTCTTCCGCCGGCAGGACTTTCGTAATCGCAGAGAAGCATTTTTCTTGTGTCGCAGAAAACATCAATGTCCAGCACGTACTTTCTGTTGTGAACGCTGACTGACCAGTGCAGGCGGATGTTTTCTTCATCAGAAGAAATTTCTGTACAGGAATAGTTAACCGAATATCCCCTGCGCTTGGCACAGAGAAAGTTTACTTCCTTTCCTTCTATGCAGGTAAGAATGTGAAGGCTTTTTTCAAACTCCCCCTGAAGGGCAAAACAGGAAGACTCCAGCTGATGACCTGAAATCTTACTTATAAAATTACTTCCGCTAAGGTGAATGAAGGGGGAAACAAAATCTTTACCCCAGTTTTTATCATAGAAACCAAAGGAACGTTTTGGGAAAACAGTATACACTTCCCCGTCAAGGGCAATGGCACCCGAACAGCTGGTTTTACCGCCGACACAGGCCCAGTTCATAAGCTTAGTTTTACAAATCTGTGAAAAAGAAATCTGCCTGTCAAAACGGAGATTCCAGGAAATGCTGCCTGAATTACAGAGAAGTTCAGGCTCTTCTGCAAGGTCCCGCTCACTTACGGTTACAATACCATGGGTTCCCTTTTCGGAGAACATGCATTCTCTTTTTTCTGTTCCCATGCGGAGGATTGTGTCACCTTTACCAAGAGAGACTTCGGCACAGGGGAAAAATGCGTTTATGTGTTTGCCCCCCTGGGAAAGAACGGCTGCCTTTACCATAACATACGAGGGCTGTACAAAAGTTTCTGCATTGCTGGTGTGGGCGGCTTCAGTTCCTGCCAGTGCATACTGTAAATCGGCACTGGTGCGCTCAAAACGACTCTTAAAACCAAGAACTGCTTCTTTTGGAGATACTGCGGGATTTAAAATATAAAATTCAAATAAAAAGGAGCGTTCTTCGCCGGTAGTATTACTAATGCCACATGTTACAAGGCGCCAGCGGTCAAAACCACACTTCCTAAGGGAGCCTTTAAGCATGTAGCGTTCATTTTTGTTTATTTTTTTTACAGCCATATCTCTTCCACCAAAAATCAAATGCTTATTTGTCATTTCATTTTCGGTAAAAAGAGAATCTTATTTAAACATTTTATTTAAACTCTTTGAAAATTGCTGTCTTTCTTCGTCTGCAAAATGCTCATCAAGGAGTTCAAGGCAGTTCTGGGCATTACGCTGGGCATGCTCATACCAGATGGCATAAAGCTCAGGTTCCTGGTTTCCAGGATAGGGTGCCCCCTGCACGTCAGAAACAAGCTGTCTCATAAGCTCAACAAGCTGATTCGATGTCTTTTTGTCCATATCAAACATCCCCTTTATGCTATTATTATAATGGAATTGTGATAATTTTTCCACTCTTTTCTGAAAATTTTGTTTCCAAAAGTTCTTTTCCGCATAAAACCACTGTTTTTCCGCAAACCCGTGCTTTTGACAGGCGTTTTGCAGCTTTTTCAAGGTCTTTTGGCAAAAGGGAAAGCAGTCTTTTTACCCGGCGGGCTTTCTGGGCATTGGAAAGGCCATAGAGTTCCCAGAGGAAACCTGTCGCCCCCTTTCCCGAAGGAGTACGGGTATCTATTTCAGAAGAATAGCAGCCAGTAATGGCTTTTTCCACTTCGCCGGGGCTGAACTTTCGTTTTGCGGCAGAAGCAAGGCTTTCTTTAAATGCAAGAAGTGAGTTAAAGGGCTTTGGATCCCGGTAGGTCATAAAACGGGAACAGCAGAAATCTCCGACCGTTGTAAAACCAACTCCGTAGGCGCCACCCTTCATGCGGATAGCCTTCCATAATTCTCCGTTTTCAAGTTCATGGGCAAAGACTCCCTCTGCAATAGAATCTTTTGTGTCAAAGGGAGAACTTTCTATTACGGAAGCGGCAAAACCAACTGTTCCGGGAGCAAGAAAGAGTTCATCACAAAGACTTTCTTTGTTTTTTTCCTGAACTTTTACGTACTTTGAAGGAATTTCTGTAAGGGAAATAAAATCTTTGAGTTTGTTTCCGTATCTCTTTTTTAAGGGAGTAAGTCCGGTTCTTTCTATAAACTCAGGCAGGCACTTTTGGGAAAGTTTAAGTCCCGATGAATCTGCGGTAATGTGAATGACGGCTCCCCCCTGCCGGATTTTTTTGAACATTTCGTTCAGGTGAAGGGCAAGTTTTTTTACACTGCCGCTTACGAAGTTTTTATAGCTGTATACTGAAGAAATGCCGTCCCAGATTTCCTGAACTGCGGCCGTTCTTGTAATGACACTGCAGGACCTCATCATCATGTACCAGTGGGCATAGGGAACTAGCGAAGAAGTCATGCTGTTAAAGTCTGCATCAAGAATGTCCTTTAAACGGCGAGTGTCATGAAAATCCGTAAGAGTAAGAAAATCTGCCGTAGCGGAAAAGGCTTTTTCCACCTGTTCTTCAAGCACCTTAAAGTGCACGATAAGCCAGTCACGTCCAACATAACTGTATTCTTTTTCCAGATGTTTTGAACATTCAGGTACTTCGGAAGTGCGGGTGTAGGCTCCGAATCCACCGGTAATGCTCTGTATGGAAGAAATGGCTTCATTCCATGAAAGTTTACCCCAGCCCACCTGTGTACAGGAAGAAGCAAGCAGGGGTATAAGGGGATACTCACTTGCGGGAAGGGTGTCTACAGGGAAAGCAATGTCTACATAAACAATGCCGTTTGTGTGTTCTTTGTTTGTAAAAAGAGGGATTCCCTTAAAGTCACTTTTTTTAGTGATGATTTTTTCAAGCGAAGGAGTAAGCTCACTCACTTTTACGCGGGGAATAACTTCAAGTTCTTCTTCCGTTGGCTGGTGATTCTGGAAACGGTGCATTTTGGAAAGTTCACTTTCTATCTTTTTCTTTCCAGTTTCCTTTACCTGTTCCCGGATGATTTTGTTTTCTCCGTCAATGCGTTTTTTTGTCCAGGCAGAAGAAGGAGTTACAGTCACAAGAGAATAGCGTTCATTTTGCAAAAGATATTTTTCTATGAGGGAAGAAATGTAGTCAGTTTCATTTTTAATGCGATTTTTTATGGCTGCAAAAGAATCTCTGTACATTAAAGAAAGCCAGGGCTCTTGTCCATAAGTCCAGGCACGGAGTACACGGCGGAGAAGTACCAGTGAATAGGG
>JAEEKM010000326.1 GCA_016282455.1 Treponema sp.
GCCCTGCAGAACCATCACTGACCTTGAGCAGAGTGAACGTGAGTACAAGGAAAAAGTTGTAGAGCTAAAAAAACATATCGTGGCAGGAAATATTTTTCAGGCAGTTCCTTCAAGAAGACTTCAGCTTGAATGCGAAAGTTCTGCAATGGAAGTTTACAGAAGACTGCGTTCAATAAACCCCTCTCCCTATCTTGTTTACCTTGACTTTGGAAACAGGCAGCTCATCGGTTCATCCCCGGAAAGTCTTGTGCGCGTGCGCGAAGGAGTTGCATCCATCAGGCCGATTGCAGGAACAAGACGTCGTGGAAAAGATGCAGTTGAAGACGAAGCATTAAAAGAAAATTTAAAAAATGATCCCAAAGAAAAAAGTGAACACCTCATGCTGGTAGATCTTGCAAGAAACGATTTGGGAAGAGTATGCGAGGCAGGAAGTGTGAATGTTACCCGCTACATGGACTGTGAATTCTTCTCCCATGTAATGCATCTTGTAAGCGATGTGGAAGGAAAAATAAAACCTGAGTTAAAACAGATTCAGGTTCTCCGTTCTGCATTCCCGGCAGGAACAGTAAGCGGTTCACCAAAAATCAGTGCAATTGAAATCTTAAGCAAACTGGAAAAAACAAAGCGGCGTTTTTACGCAGGTGCAATCGGTTACCTTCAGTGCTCAGGCGACCTTGACTTCTGCATTGCAATCCGCTGTGCCCTCAAACAGGAAAACACCTGGACACTGCAGGCAGGCGGCGGCATAGTCTACGACTCCAACCCCGACCGCGAATGGGAAGAAACCAACGAAAAGTTAGGAGCATTACGCGCTGTTCTGGAAGGAAAATAAAAAACAACCAAGGAGAATAAGATGATTTTAGTTATAGATAATTACGATTCCTTTACCTACAATGTAGTTCAGGCTTTACAGAGACTAAGCGGAGACGAAGTAAAAGTTGTCCGTTCAAAAGAAGTCACTGTAAAAGATTTAGACAAAATGAATCCAGACAAACTGGTAATCAGCCCTGGCCCCGGAACACCAGCAGAAGCAGGCGTAAGCGAAGAAGCAATCAAATACTTTGCAGGAAAAATTCCAATTCTTGGAATCTGCCTCGGACATCAGGCAATAGGTGAAGCCTTTGGTGCAAAAATTGTTCAGGCAAAGAAAATATGCCACGGCGTTGTAGAAGAAATGAATCTTGACGGAAGAGGACTTTTCAGAATAGTCGGAAACAAATCTTCTTTTACCCGCTACCATTCTCTTGTCATTGATGAGTCTACCCTCTCTGATGAATTTGAAATCACTGCAAGAAGTGCAGACGGTGATATCATGGGAATAAGACATAAGACTCTTTGCATTGAAGGCGTTCAGTTCCACCCGGAAAGCATTGCAAGTCAGAAGGGAGATGAAATTTTCCATGCCTTCTTAAATTACAGAAGAGAAAATCTTCCTGTTCAGGAAATCTTAAATCAGCTTATTGCAAAAAAGGATTTAACCGAAGAACAGGCAGCCCTCTTTATGGAAAACCTTACTGACGGAGATTTGGACGAACGCGTTACCTCTGCAATACTCACTGCAATGGCAGCAAAAGGTCCTTCTACCAGCGAGATGATTGGCTGTGCAAAAGTTCTCCTGAAAAAGAAACGCAAACTTCCTGTAGAAAGAAAAGACCTTGCAGAGATTGTGGGAACCGGCGGTGACTGCAAGGGAAGTTTTAACATCAGTTCTCTTTCTGCAATTGTTGCCGCAAGTTGTGGTCAGCCGATTGCAAAGCATGGAAACAGGGCAGTGAGCAGTAAAAGCGGTGCGGCAGATTTTTTTGAAGCACTGGGAATTAACATCAATACTGCTCCGGAAAAAACTGCAGAGGTCATTAACGAAACAGGCTTTGGTTTTCTTATGGCACCAATCTATCACTCTGCCATGCGTTTTGCCGCACCTGTAAGAAAAGTGCTTGGCGTAAAAACCATCATGAACATACTTGGTCCACTTTTAAATCCTGCAGGGGCTGAATACGAAGTGCTTGGCGTTTACTCTCCGGACATTCTTGAAAGTTACGCTCATGCTGCAAAAGAACTTGGTGCAAAAAGAGTAATGGTCATTTCAAGTAAAGACGGCTTTGACGAAATAAGCCCCTGTGCTCCGACTTATGTTTATCAGATTAACGAAGACGGAAAAGAATACAAGTACACAATTGATCCTGAAAAACTCGGCATAAGCGGAATGGATGAAGAAGAACTTGCAGGCGGAAGCGGAATTGACAACGCCCATCTTGCACTGGATGTTCTTGACGGACATGGAAGAAAAACAATCCGTGCGGCAGTTGCACTTAACACAGGAGCAATTCTTTACATCAGCGGAAAGGCACGTACTATTGAAGAAGGATATAAGACTGCACTGGAAGCAATTGATTCTGGAAAGGCAAAAGCAAAACTTCTTGAAATCAAGAAAGCTTCTGCGTAATTTTTATTGCGGTGTGGCCGTCCTTTGAAGAACCAAGTTTACCACGGGCATAAAGTTTTCCATCAACGTAGATTTCTGCAAGCTCCGTGGTCATGCGGTCAAGTTCAAGGACTCCGCCTTCGGGGATTGCATCAAGTTCTGCACCGGACTTTAATGCACTTCCGTAAATGACCTGAATGCGCCTGGGTGAACTTGCGTTTGCCTGGGCAAGCATTTCTGCCATGCGGGCCTTGCGTTCTGCAATTTTTGCTTCGCGGGCATTCACAACTGCATCAATTAAATCCTGATTGCTTTTTTCTTCTGTCTTGGGAGAAAGTTCTTCCGGCGGTAGATCTGCCACAGGAGAAACTTCCGGTTCTGGAATGGAAGTTTCCTGAACAGGAGGAACTGAGGGCTTTGAAAGAGGAGTGTCTGCAAAAGGTGAACTGCCACCACTAAAAAGACGGTCGAGTTCAGCCTGAGAAAGTGCAACACCTGCTTCTTCGTCTTCCTCATCGTGTTCAGCATTATCCTTTCGGACAGAGTTCAGTACTTTGTCAAGTTCAGCCTGGGTAAGAGCAATCTCGTCATCAGTCATATTATTATTATAACACGACTTCTTAAAAGTTGGCAATTGAAAGCGCATTTATTATGTGTTAAACTAAGCAAAACTGATCGGAGCAAAAGTCACCATGTCACAGAACATTCTTGAAGCAATCGTAGAAAAACGCAGGGAAGATATTAAAAAACTCGGGTTTACAATGGGATTTTCCCTTCCTGAAAAAAGACTCAGGGGAGAACCTGTTCCCTTTATTGCAGAAAAAGGAACTGTTCTTGAAATAAAACGTGCTTCCCCCAGCAAGGGAGACATTGCCCCGCAGTTAGATGCCGCCCTTACTGCAAAAAGCTATGCAGAAGCCGGAACAAGTGCAATCTCCGTTCTCACAGAAAGCCACTGGTTCAAGGGGAATCTTGAAGACTTAAAAAATGTCTGCCAGTCAGTTGATGATTTTTCACAAAAAAATAATTGCAGAAAAATTGCAGTTCTAAGAAAAGATTTTCTTCTTGAGCCTGAAGAAATTGAAATTGCCTACCGCTGTGGTGCAGATGCAGTGCTGCTCATTTCCAGAATTCTTGATACAGAAAAAATGACTGTCATGGCAAAAAAATGTCAGGAACTTGGAATGACTGCC
>JAEEKM010000327.1 GCA_016282455.1 Treponema sp.
CCTTATTCTTACAAATCCCCCCTACGGAGAAAGACTGGGAGATGCTGCTCAGGCAGAAGAACTTTACACCCGCATGCAGTCACTCTTTACCGACTTTGAAGGCTGGGACATGGGTGTAATTACCAATCAGAAAAAATTCCAGGAATGCATCGGTCATTATGCCAGTCAGTTAAAATCAATCAAGGCAGGAAACCTGGACACACTTCTTTACATCTACAAAAATCACAAAAAGGAAGGCGAGTAATGGCAGTCCTTGTAGAGCACGATAAACGCAAACACGAGATTCTGGAAAAATCCCTTGAACTTTTTATTGAAGAAGGCTACGAGGACGTTACCTTTCAGAAAATTGCCGACCGCTGCGGAATCACCCGTACAACTCTGTACATTTACTTTAAGAACAAAAGGGAAATCTTTCTCTGGAGCATAAAGCAGCTTCTCTCTGAACTGGAAACAAAAATCATGGCACAGATTGATGACGAAAGTAAAAGTGCCTCAGAATGCCTTGAACTTATGTTCAACACGATTTTTGATTCCTGTGAACAGAACAGAATGCTTTTTAAAGTGCTTCTTTCATACCTCACACAGCTTGAAAAAAGCGGCGGTAACCCCGGTGAACGCGTAACCCGCCGGGTAATAAGACTTCAGCACAGAATGAGTACCCTTATCATCCGCGGACAAAAATCCGGTGAACTTAAAAAACACAGCGTAAAGGAACTGAATTCCCTCTTTTATAATCTTACGGAAGGAGCAATTTTCCGCCTTGCCGTATTGGGAAAAGACCTTGCGGAGAGCCGTTCTTCCCTTAAGTTTATTATAGAGAGCATGAAGGCTTAATTTTCCACACGAAATTTTACCCCCACTTGAAAACATGGAATGATGTGTGCTATCTTTTTTTAAGATTTATCCGAGGAAAAGCAGGTGAGACACAGTAAATTTTTTTGTGCCCTTATGGCATTATCCCTTGTGACGGTTTTTGTTTTTTCACAGACCTCCTCTCTTTCAGACCTGTCCGAGGCGGAAGGGGACACAAATGTTCCCAATGCCCAGCTTGCCATGTCTTTAAGCTATTACCCCGTTACTGCCGGTGATGTTTACACTTTAACCTATGCCGCTGCAGGTAATGCGGTAAAGTATGTGATTCCTGTAGATACTTCCTATAAAATTCGTGTTGCAAACCTTGGTGTAATTAACTGTCAGGGGCTTTCCTACATGCAGTTAAAAAGCCAGGTAGAGTCTATTGTAATAAAAAACTATCCCTTAAGCGGCGTTCAGTTTGTGCTTACAGCTCCTTCGTCATTTATTGTAACTGTTTCCGGTGAAGTTAAAGAAACTGTTGAGTGCAGTGCATGGAGCCTTACCCGCCTTTCATCCGTAGTTCTTCCTTATCTTACAAATTATGCTTCTACCCGTAACATTACGGTTACCAGTTCAAGCGGAACTTCAAAAAACTACGACCTTTTTCTTGCCAGGCGCAACGGTGACCTTTCCCAGGACCCCTACCTCCGCCCGGGAGATACCGTAACAGTAAACCGCTTTGAACGTAAAGTTAAAATTGAAGGTGCAGTAGAACGCCCCGGTGAATACGAGCTGTGTTCCGGAGAAAACTTAAAGGAACTTGTAGAAAAATATGCAGGAGGTCTTGAACCTCTGGCAGATACCAGCCGCATAGAACTTGTAAGAACTGTTACCGGTAATGGAGATTCCGGAGTAAAGGCTTATCTTTCAGGCGAGGATATAGAAAAGAACAAAGAACTTGTCTGTTATGATTCCGTTTACATTTTCTCTTACTGGAACATGAAACCGGTAGTCTTTGTAGAGGGTGCTGTTTCTGAAAATGTAGTTCTCTCTACTTCAAACTCGAATGCAGATAAAGCACAGGGCGCAGTTCTGCAGTCTAACGGTGCCAGTCTGGAATCTATGAACCGTCTTATCATGCCCTTTAACGAAGGTGAAGATTATTCATATTTTATCAGGCGCAACAAAAACATGTTCTCCGCAAACTCTGACGTAGAAAAAGCCTATATCCTTCGTGATGGAAAAGCAATTCCCATAAACCTTAATCCCATTCTTTATGATTCCACTTACTATGCAGACTTTCCCATGAAGGCCAATGATACCCTTATCATTCCATTCCGGCAGTTCTTTGTGTCTGTAGCAGGGGCGGTAAAAAATCCAGGCCGTTACCCCTACATTCCAGACAGAACCTGGGACTACTACGTGGGTCTTGCAGGCGGTTTTGTAAAATCCCAGAACTCTTTTGATGCAGTGTCGATTGTTGACATAAACGGTAACAAACTTTCCAAAACAGACGTTATTACCCCCGAAACCACAATCACTGCAAGCACAAACAGTTTCCTCTACTTCTTTAACCAGTACGGTCCGGTCATCACCACCCTGGCCTCCATAATCAGCACCACCCTGACCATCCTGATTACCGCCGAAAAATTGTAAAGACACCTGCTTACTATACAAATATTTAAAATCTCATTATACTGACAAAAAATGGCATTCGTTCAGTCTATAATCGATTTTTTCCAGAATCTCTTCATGGCTTCTTCACCAGACGTAAAGAAGCGTCAGTCCATGAGGAAAATTGAAGCTGAACTAAAAACCATGTCCCCCATTCTTTACAAAAACGGACTCATTCTCGGAAACTTTGCAGAGGGCATGAGGGTACTTTATTTTGCTACAAAAAATATCGGAGACCTTCTTTCAGAAACCGTCTGTTCCGAAGAACACAACCGCCGCCACTACTACGAAGAACAGCTGCTTATTACAGGTTTTGACGATGAAGCCCAGGAAATTCTTGCAGACATGGAATATTCCCGCCGCAAGGAAAGGGCAAGAGAAGCAGGTCAGTCTGTTTCAAGATTTTTTGACAGTGAACACAGGCAGCTTGAAAAAGTAGTAAAGGAATTAAATACCCCTGATTTTATGAAAATAGAAGCGGTAATCAACAAACTTAAACAGCTTAACGATTTGTGCCGCTTTGACTACATGACCGTTCTCCGTCTTTTTGACGAAGACTTTACCCCCATGGAAAACTACCAGCCCAGTTTTGACGGCATCCCCATAGAAATGCTGGAAACTACTCTGAGAGATTTTTATTATGTTGCTGCAGATTTTGAAGTAACCACTTCCCTTGCCAATGCAGTAAAAGCACTTCTGGAACTTTATTCAGGCGGTAATGCGGGAGATACCCAGAAACGAAGTCTTGTGGAAAATTTAAGAAAAGTCCAGGGCGTATGCAAACATGTCTTTACAAAAGAAATGCTTGTTCGCCTTATCCGTCTTGCAAAAAAAGATTCAGAATACAAACCGGAACAGGCTTCTTACAGGGGAAATCAGAGGCAGGCTTATGCAGACTATCTGGAAGAAAGATTCCGTGTGGATGAATCCCGCCTTAAAGTAGAAATTCAGGATGAAACCATCTTAAACAATGTTCACGAACTCTTTGGTTCAAGATCCCTGGAACTCATAAAAGGCTACAACAATGAACTTTCAAATCAGCTCAAGCAGAGTACCCCCTGTTCCTTTAACTACGTAATGCCCGTTCAGGTACTAAAAACTTTTGCCATGGACTATTACGAAGCCCACGCAAAACCCCTGCTGAATGATATAGTGGTGGAAGGCTTTTTCAATAATTCTGCCTATAAAAGTGAATTTTCCTCAGAAGTATTTGCCTGTAACGACGCTTTGGAGAGAATTAACCGCTTTGAACAGCTTTTTGCCAGAAACGGTACTTTTGATGAAATGCTCATAAGCGGCCTTATTACTGACAGTCACAAAAATTCAGGCTTTATTACCCAGTTAAAGGACGTAATTGAGCGTACAAACAAGGCTGCAAAGGAATTATTGCAGGTAGAAGCAAATAATTTCTTCCAACTTTCTAAAAAACTTGCCGATATTGTATTAGAGTCGAAGAAGCCAAGTTCTGATGTAATAACAAACCTGCATGTACTTATGGTTTCTTCAAGAAATAGGGAACATGCAGAAAATGTTGAGCGTCAGGCAAACAATTGGAAGATTTTTCTTGAAATAATGAAAAATTATGTTATAATTGGAAACATTGAAAAGAAATAGGCACTAGAATGGGAAGAAAGAGTGGCCCAAAGCCTGAAAAGACAAATCAGGCAGAAAACAGTATTAACACCTCAGTCATGCCCTCGTCAGAAATTGTGGAGCACTACGAGAAACAAATTTATGACCTGCAGCAGATGCTCGAAATTTCCCGTTCCCTTTGTACAACCCTTGAGCTTTCTACCCTTATAGAATCTATTCTCTATATTACCATGGCACAGATGCGTGTTCTTGGCGCAGGTGTTTTCATTCTTGAAAGTCTGGACAGTACCTATTACCGTCTGGGAGAAAACTTCAGCGGTCTGGAAGTAGATGCTTCAATTGACTACCGTATTCCCATTGAATGTAAACTGGTTGATGTAATGGGTAACTCAGGTCAGGCCTACACCATTGAAGAACTTAAAGCCATCATCCCAGGTAACAAAGATGTAGAAACAGTTGCTTCCCTGCATCCCTCTCTGGTAGTGCCCCTTATCCTCAAAAACAGGCTGAACGGCATTCTTCTCTTAGGCGAACGCATTTCCATGGACAGTGAAGGAACCGAATACACTGACTATGAAAAACAGGAAATTTCTACCATAACAAGTCTTGCTGCCATTGCAGTAAACAATGCTTCTCTGGTGGAACAGTCATCAACAGACATGATGACCCACTTAAAACTCAAGTATTATTTTTTCAATGCCCTTACTGACCGCCTGGACTATGCCTATGCACAGAATCAGCCCCTCAGCGTAATAATGATGGACATTGACTTCTTTAAAAAGTTCAACGACACTTACGGTCACGCCTGCGGAGACTATGTGCTGCAGAGTGTGGCAAAAATCATAAAGAACTCTGTGCGCGGACAGGATATGGCTTCCCGTTACGGTGGAGAAGAGTTTACGGTTATGCTCTACAACACCAACAAAAAAGAAGCCATGCGGGTTGCAGAACGTATCAGAAAAAATATAGAAGACAACGATTTCTGCTACCAGGACCAGCACATGAAGGTTACCATTTCCGGTGGAGTTTCAGTCTTCTCTACGGAAAACAATCCCGTTACTTCTGCAAAAATCCTCGTGGATCAGGCAGACCAGGCCCTTTACATTTCCAAGCGCAACGGAAGAAACAGAATTACCTTTGCAGACCCTAAAGTTCTTGCCACAATGAATATTACCACGGAAGAATAATGCTGGGAAAACCATTCAGATACCGTTTTTTTTATGCGACTTTTTATCTTCTAGCCGCTAATGCCCTCGTTTTTTTTGCAACCCTTGTCTCTCCTGTCTTAAAGTATTATCTGGGAATGAGTCTGGGGGGAATTCTTGGCTATCACTTCTGGTGGCAGCCACTAACTTACATGTTCGTTCATTCCGGCTGGAGTCATTTTATCTTTAACATGCTGGCTCTGGTAATGTTTGGCCTTGCGGTAGAAAGGACAATAGGTTCACTGGAATTTCTTGTTTATTATTTTGTCTGCGGTATTCTTGACGGAATTATTTCACTTCTTCTTTATTTCTTTTCGGGAACAAACACTCTTTTAGTCGGGGCCAGTGGTGCAATTTATGCAGTTCTTCTTGCCTTTGCAGTGCTTTACCCCCGCAGTATTCTCCGCATCTGGGGCATAGTGCCTGTTCCCGCTCCATTACTTGTGATTCTTTATGCCGTGATTGAACTTGTAAGTCATTTTGCAGGCGGCGGTTCTGTGGCTCATCTTGCACACCTGGTGGGTTTTGCCCTGGGCTGGCTTTATTTTGTTATCCGAATGGGAGTACATCCGGCCCGTGTCTGGAGGGATGCATGGAGGCGCTGAAAGTTAAACTTTTCTTTTTCACCCTGCTTCTATTTACTCCTGTTTTTTTTAACGCACAGGAAGCTTCTCAAAAAGAACAGCTCCGCATACAGGTTTGGGCTGACCTGGATCCTTTTCCCGGTTTTTTTGATGAAGAAGAACACGAAGAAGACAGCACTTTACAAAAAGCAAAAGAAATTGTGGAAGCAGAACAAAAAGACAATAAACAGAGCGGTACTGCCCACCGTTTCATAAACTCTGCAAAGAGCAGCGACATTTCCCCTTATGCCTATGCAATTTCCCGCACAAAAGAAGTGGCTCCCTTTTTACTTTCCGGCATGATAAGCGGCTGGGATTTTGAATACACTCCCTCAGACAAATTGCGCCGTGTAAAAGAATACTACGAATTTACTCCCATAAGGGAATTTGACCCTGCCGTTAACACAATCACTTACCACGACCCGGAAGTGCAGGAAAGCAAACTTGTATGCTGGGCTTACTGTGACAGAACTCCCATGCAGCAGAAGGAGTTTGAACGCTGGGAATCAATTGTTCACCCAAAAATACACGGGGTAGGAAAGGGCCCTGTGGAAAAGGGATTTGAAGGCATAAAGGAAGCCTGTGCCCAGGCGGTAAAAAATGCCGTACATGTATGGGGTCAGAGTCAGGTAAGAAGTAAACCCAAAGAAATTTCAGGAACTGTGTTACTTTTTAAGAGTCCGCGCATTTATATTAAAGAAGGATGGTATGTGGCAGACCTTGATTTTTTTCTGGAAACTCATAGAATAGTACCATATACCCAGTTCTAACAATTGGAGGACAAGATTATGAAACGTTTCTTTGTTATGCTTACTGTATGTTTGCTTGCAGGTTTTGCTTTTGCACAGGAAGTAAGTGAAACTGGTGGCGAAGAGATTGAAGCAATTGGAACAAAAACTCAGGAAATCACTATTGAAGATACCTATTCAGAAATGCACCCCAGAGCAAAGACCGTTTCTTTGAGCATTGACTACACCCCTCTTACAGGCGAAGTTCGCTTTTACTACAAGTGTATGGCCGCAAGTTTTGACCAGGGTGAAGCAATGAATACTGCTATGGCTGTGTTTGAAAAGTTTGCTTTGGAAAACCAGTACAGGCACTACTCCTATCAGGAAAAAGACAGAACAAAATATTCAAAAGACGGACGCGGAGTACGCATGGCAACTTATGAAAGTCACGTGCTCTTCAGACGCTAACGGAAAACAAAATGGCAGACATTAAAACACTCATTAAGAACCTGCACCCTCTGGAAACCAAGGTGCTCCTCAAGTACAATATTAAGGATGTGCTTACCAGTGAGCGCCTTGTAAAGGATTTGGGTTACAAAGAAGGTCATGCAAACCAGGCATTCAGCTGGCTGGCAGGAAAACAGCTCCTTGCAGAAACCAGCCGTACTCCCCACACATATTTTGAACTCACCGAGTATGGTAAAAATCTTGCCAAAAACGGTCTTATGGAAGAACGCATTGTTTCTTTCCTTAAAGACAACGGTGCAAAAGCCCTTCCGGAAATTGCAACAGGTCTTGGCATTGAGGGAAAAGATGTAGGTTCTGCTTTTGGAACCCTTAGTAAAGACGGGGTTCTTAAAATGAACGCAGAGCGCAAGGCAGAATATACCGGTGCTCCCCTCCCACAGAGGCTTGCAGTTACAAAAAGCCTTATTGAAAAAGCAAATGCCCAGGAAAACTTCCAGCTTGATGCAGCAAATCTTTCAAAAGAAGAAATTGAAACCATGGGTGGTCTTACAAAAAAGCGCGGTGTAAGTGACACTCCCTTTAAGACCATAGAAAGAGAAACCGTTGCATATAAACTTACAGAAGCTTTTGCACAGGTAGTAGATGCCCTTAAACAGGCAGGAATCACAGGAAATGAAATTGGAGAAGTAACTCCTTCCATGCTTGCTTCCGGTGAATGGAAAAAAGGAACCTTCCGCGGTTACAACATTACCATTCCTCCGGCACGCATTATTCCAGGCCGTACAAACCCCTACGTTCAGTTCCTTGAGAGTGTAAAGGACAAGCTTTGTTCCCTGGGCTTCCAGGAATTTGACGGTCCTCTTGTAGAAACTGAGTTCTGGAACGGAGATGCCCTTTTCATGCCTCAGTTCCATGCAGCCCGTGACATTCACGATGTTTACAGAATCAAGAACCCCACACATGCAAAGTTCATTGAAGAACCTTACTTAAGCAATGTGGCGGCAGTTCATAAAAACGGCGGTAACACAGGCAGCCGCGGCTGGAACTATGATTTTGACAACGAGTTTACCCGCCGCCTTATCATGCGCAGTCAGGGTACGGTTCTTTCTGCCCATCAGCTTCATAAAGCAGAGATTCCCGGAAAATACTTTGGTATTGCCCGCTGTTTCCGCTACGACAAAGTAGATGCCACCCACCTTTCTGACTTTTACCAGACAGAAGGCATTGTTCTTGGCGAGGACGTAAACCTCAAGACCCTTCTGGGCTTCCTTGAAATGTTTGCAGTGGAAATTGCAGGTGCAACAGATGTAAAGTATGTGCCCGGCTACTTCCCCTTTACGGAACCTTCAATCGAAGTTCATATCAAGCATCCAAAACTGGGCTGGTTTGAGCTTGGTGGAAGCGGAATCTTCCGTCCTGAAGTAACAAAAGCCATGGGAATTGACGTTCCTGTTCTTGCATGGGGTATCGGTATTGACCGCATGGCCCTCATGGCACTTGGCTTAAACGACCTGCGTGAACTTTTCAGCGAAGACATTGAAAAAGTCCGCCTCAGAAAGGCTAAGTTCTAGTTCTTTTTATGAACTATTATTTGCCCTGTTATTCTGATTTTTACAAATTGGAGTGGCAGGGTGATTTTATTTTAAAATAATTGAATTTTCATTCAGAACGTTAAATTCACCTTGACACTTTTTTTTTGTTCTGATATAGTACACAAACACTTATGGTATGCTCTTGTAGCTCAGTCGGTAGAGCACATCGTTGGTAACGATGAGGTCAGCGGTCCGATTCCGCTCGGGAGCTTTCATTTTTATAAGGAGTAGTAGAATGGCAAGCAAGAAAAAGACTGCGGTAGAAATCATCGCATTGCAGTGCCCAGAGTGCAAGCGCAAGAATTATACAACTTACAAGAACCGCAAGAATATTACCGGTAAACTTGAGAAGAACAAGTATTGTCCTTTCTGCCGCAAACAGACGGCACACAAAGAAACTAAAGTAAAATAATGCAGTAAGAGCCTTCTTTGCAGAGGGCTTTGCCTGTTTTAGGTCAGTAGCTCAGTTGGTAGAGTCCCGGTCTCCAAAACCGGTTGTCGCGGGTTCGAGTCCTGCCTGGCCTGCTAAAATCATAAAAAACTAATTTTGAGGATGAAAAATGAAGAAGTTTTTCCAGTTTTGCAAGGAATGTGTGGCAGAGCTTAAAAAGGTAACCTGGCCCACCCGTAATGAGGTTCTCTCATCCGTAAAAGTAGTATTTTTCTCAACTTTGGTTGTAGCTGTAATTTTAGGCCTGCTTGACTGGTTGTTTACGCAGGGTCTTCGTCTCGTTTTCTAGTCACAGGGTAGATTTATGTCAAAAGGCTGGTATATTCTTCAGACATTCACAGGATATGAGCAGAAGGTGGAGCGCACCTTGCACCAGCTTCTTGAGGAAGGAAAAATCGATTCTTCCGTTCTTACAAATGTCCGCATTCCTACAGAGGAAGTTGTAGAAATCCGCAATAACAAAAAGCACAGTCATACAAATAAACTTTATCCCGGTTATGTAATGCTGGAAATGGATCTTCCTGAACTTGGATGGAAGGCTACCTGTACACCAATCCGCCGCATTCAGGGAGTTAACGGTTTTGTCGGCTGTCTTTCACCAATGGATCGCCCCCGTCCTATTACAGATGATGAAGCCCGCCGTATGCTTAATGGCGGTGAGGACGATAAAGGCGAGAAAGTCGTTAGAATTAAACAGAACTTTGAGGTTGGAGAGACTGTTAAGATTACTGAAGGTCCCTTTGCCACATTCAGCGGTGCTATTGAAGAAGTTAATGCAGAGCGCAATAAGCTTCGTGTTAACGTTCAGATTTTCGGACGCGCTACTCCAGTGGAAGTAGACGTTCTTCAGGTGGAAAAGATTTAATTTCTTCCTGATACAGGCTGTCAATAAGTTAAAAAAAAGACAGCCGCTTTTGTTTTTTGAAAGTTTACAGACTTAAGTTTAAGTCTGGCTTAACTTGGGAGAAGTACAAGTCCGTTGGACCCAGGTACTTCGCTAGGGGAAGGTTGCCGTGTGCGTAAATAATCCTTCCCCACACCAAACTTAAGGAGCTATAATATGGCCACAAAGAAGGTAACCGCAGTTATTAAGTTGCAGTGCCCCGCGGGATCTGCAACCCCTGCACCACCTATCGGACCTGCTCTTGGACCTCACGGAGTTTCAGCACCAAAATTTGTGCAGGAATTCAATGACCGCACCAAGAACATGGAAAAGGGACTTATCATCCCTGTCGTCATCACTGTCTACCAGGACAAATCCTACACATTCATCCTCAAGACTCCTCCTGCAGCCGTTCTTATCATGAAGGCAGCTGGAATCCAGAAGGGTGCCGCTAATCCTCTCCGCGACAAAGTTGGAAAGATTTCTGCAAAGGCACTTGAGGACATCGCGAAGCAGAAGCTTCCAGACCTTAACGCAAACGACGTTGAGGCCGCAAAGAAAATCATCGCCGGTACTGCACGCAGTATGGGTGTGGAAGTGGAGGCATAAGTATGAAGCACGGAAAGAAATATACCGACGCTCTTAAGAAATATGACCCCGCCAAGAGCTACACTGTTGCTGAAGCATGCAAGCTGGTAAAAGACATTCACTTTGCCAAGTTTGACGAGACTGTAGAGCTTGCCGTTTCCCTTAAACTGGGAAAGAACCAGACTGTACGCGATACACTGGTATTCCCCCATCAGTTCACTGCTGAAAAGCGTGTTCTGGTTTTCTGTAAGGAAGACCGCGTTAAGGAAGCAATGGATGCAGGTGCAACCTATGCTGGTTCAACAGAGTTCATCGACAAGGTAAAGGGTGGCTGGACAGATTTTGATATCGCAGTTGCAACTCCCGATATGATGAAAGACGTTGGACGCCTTGGTATGGTTCTCGGACGCAAAGGCCTTATGCCAAACCCCAAGACCGGTACCGTTACAAACGACATTGCAAATGCAATCAGTGAGCTTAAGAAAGGACGCACTGAGTTCCGCGCAGACAAAACAGGTGTTGTACACATTCCCGTTGGAAAGATTTCTATGAACGAGGGTGATACAGCAGAGAACATTACAACCTTCCTTGCTGAGCTTAACCGCAAGAAGCCTGTTGATGCAAAGAACGGATTCATTCGTTCAGTTTCCCTCAGCTCATCCATGGGCCCTGGCGTATGGATTGACTACAAGGAGGAAGCATAATGGCTATTATGGCAAAGAAAGTGCAGCCTGCAAAGACTGCCGCAATTGAAGAAGCCAAGAAGATTCTCAGCGAGTACAAAAGCTACATCTTCATCGACTATCGTGGAATGACTGTTGAGCAGATTACAAAGCTCCGCGACAAACTCCGCGACCAGGATGCACAGCTCAAAGTGTTCAAGAACAACTTTGCAAAAGTAGCATTCAACGAGATGAAGGTAGAGAATGTTGCTGACTACCTCACTGGCCCAACTGCTATTGCTCTTGTAAAAGAAGAAGCAAACGAGCCTGCAAAGACTCTTTTTGAGTTCGCAAAAGATGCTCCTAATCTCGTAGTTAAGGGTGCTCTTGTTGAGAACGAAGTTTATGACCAGGCAAAGATTGAGGCTTTCTCAAAGCTTCCTGGCAAAAAACAGCTTATTGCAATGCTTATGTCTGCAATCAACGGACCTGCACGCAAGCTGGCCGGTACTCTCCAGGCTTATGTGGAGAAACTGGAAAAAGAAGGAGCAAGCGCTTAAGTTCAGGCATAAAGCCGGACTTTAATCCTGCACTTTCAAACAAAAATCTTTCGGCAGCATGAAAATGTTTCCGGAACCCACGGTTAGGCTTCGATGTGCTGATTACTATCCGTGGAAAAATAGATGCTGGCATCAAAGATGCGGCATTCCATGGCAGCGGACAAAAGGTTTCGTATGACTCCTTCCGCACCAAAAGTTTATCCCAAAGTGGATTTTGACCATTTCATAATGGTAGGAGAAGACAATTATGGCACTTTCAAACGATGAGATTCTTGAAGCAATCGCTAGCATGACTGTTCAGCAGGCTGCTGACCTCGTAAAAGCAATGGAGGAGAAGTTTGGCGTTTCTGCAGCTGCTCCTGTAGCTGTTGCTGCTGGTCCTGCCGCTGCTGCTGCTGAAGAGCAGACAGAGTTCACAGTTACTCTTGACGGTCTCGAAGGAGCTGACAAGAAGATTGCTGTTATTAAAGCTGTCCGCGTAATCACTGGTCTCGGACTTGGTGAAGCAAAGGCTCTTGTTGAGGGCGCACCAAAGACACTCAAAGAGGGTGTTTCTAAGGCTGATGCTGACAAGATCATTGCTGACATCGCCGCTGCTGGTGGTAAGGCAAGCAAGAAATAATTAGTTTTAGCTAAGTTATTTCTTACAGCAAATTGCTAAGAGCTGATGTCCGGTAAAAATAAATTATCTGGGCATGGCTCAAAAAAAAATGAAGCTTCGCGAGACATTCTGGACGCAGTTTGTCAAGCGAGGCTTTAGCCGTCTTAAGGCAATACAGAAAGGTCAGCGGATCTCGTGCTGAGCGCGGCTTTTGTTTGTCAAACAGAAGTTCAAGACTTGTAGCGGTTCCGCAGGTACCAGTTTACCCACCCAAGAGGAAACGATGTTCGCCAAAACAAAAAAGATTGAAAGGCAGTACATTGGAAAAGACATCCAGAACTTCATGGAGCTGCCCAACCTTATCGACATCCAGTTGTCATCCTACGAAAATTTTATCCAAAGAGAGCGTCTGGAAAAACACGAGCCGCTTTTGAACCAGGGTCTTCAGGAAGTATTCACTTCTTCTTTCAAAGATCTTAAGAGTCCTGACGGAAACCTGGCACTAGAGTACGAATTCTACGAACTTGATTACGAAAACATTAAGTTTTCTGAACTTGACTGCAAACGCAAGGGCCTTACCTATTCAGTACCCCTCAAAGCCCGCATTGACCTTGTAGTTAAGCAACCTGAGAACCCCATTCCCCATATCTTCCAGAAAGACATTTACATGGGCGATATCCCACTCATGACTGACCGCGGAACCTTTATCATTAACGGTGCCGAACGCGTTGTCGTGAGCCAGATTCACCGTTCTCCTGGAGTTATCTTCCAGCACGAGAAGGGTGTATACTCAAGCCGCATTATCCCTTACCGCGGATCATGGCTTGAATTTGAAATTGACCAGAAGAAAGAACTCATCTATGCAAAAATCGACCGCAAGAAGAAAGTTCTTGGAACAATCTTCCTCCGTGCCCTGGGTTACTCTTCACGTGAAGAAATCATCAGCCAGTTCTACAAAACAGAGACTGTAAAAGTTCCCTCTGATTCTGCAAAACGTGATGCCCTTATCGGCCGCATTCTTTCACAGGCAATCATGGTAAAGGATGATGAAACCGGAGAAGAAAAGAAACTCTTCCGTGCCGGTGACAAACTGCATCCCCATGATCTTGACGACCTTGTTGCAAACGGCATTAAGGAAGTGAACCTTATCGTTCTTAACGCCAAGAAAAATCCCGACAACAAAGACGAAGAGAATCCTTCTCTCGACAGCGAGATGATTGTTAACTGCTTTGAGCGCGAGGAAATCATCTTTGCAAAAGAGAACGGAGAGGTTTCAGACGAGCCTTCAAAAGAAGACTGTCTTGCAAAAGTGTATGCCGTGCTCATGCCTGGCGAAACCTTTGCAACTGTTGAAGCCGCAGAAAAAGATCTCCGCGACATGTTCTTTGAGCCCCACCGCTATGACCTTGGTCACGTTGGACGCTACAAGCTGAACAAAAAATTCAAGTACGAAGACAATATCGACAGCCTCACACTTGTTCCTGAAGATATTATCAGAACAATGAAGCACCTCATTGAAGTGTACATCGGAGACGAACCACTTGACGATATCGATCACCTTGGTAACCGCCGTGTACGTTCTGTAGGTGAACTTCTTACAACACAGGCATTCAAGCCCGCTTTTGCCCGCATGGTACGCATTGCAAAAGACCGCATGAATGTAAAAGAAACTGAGACAATCAAACCCCAGGATCTTATTTCCATTAAACCGATTGTTTCTGCAATCAAAGAGTTCTTCGGTTCTTCACAGCTTTCACAGTTCATGGATCAGGTGAACCCACTTGCAGAACTTACCCACAAACGTCGTCTTACTGCTCTTGGTCCTGGTGGTCTTAGCCGTGACCGTGCAGGATTCGAAGTTCGTGACGTTCACTACACTCACTACGGACGCATGTGTCCTATTGAGACTCCGGAAGGTCCAAACATCGGTCTTATCGTTTCTCTTGCAATCTTTACCCGCATCAATGAATACGGATTCCTTGAAGAGCCCTACCGCAAGGTGGAGAACGGAAAGGCAACAAATGAAGTTGACTACCTCTCTGCAATGGATGAAGACCGCTACTACGTTGGACAGGTTACAGAAGGAATGAAAGAGGACGGATCTTTCCCCTCAGACTTTGTTTCCTGCCGTCACCGCGGCGACTACTCAAGCCGTTCACCAAAAGACATTCAGTACATGGACGTTTCACCACGTCAGGTAATTTCTGTTTCTGCATCTCTCGTTCCATTCCTTGAGCATGATGACGCTAACCGTGCTCTCATGGGTTGTAACATGCAGCGCCAGGCAGTACCTCTTCTTTTCCCGGAGCCACCACATGTTGGAACCGGTATGGAACAGAAAACTGCATACGATTCAGGTGTTCTTGTTAAGGCAAAACGCGACGGTGAAGTTGTCTGGGTAGAAAGTGACCTCATTAAGGTTAAGCCCAAGGGAGCAAAAGCCGGTGAACTTGACGAGTACCAGCTGCTCAAGTACCAGAAGACAAACAGCGATACATCTAACCACCAGAGACCTACAGTTACTGTTGGAGAAAAGGTAAAGGCGGGAGATGTTCTTGCTGACGGTCCTGCAACCTTTAACGGTGAACTTTCACTCGGACGCAATATTCTTGTAGGATTCGTGCCCTGGAACGGATACAACTATGAGGACGCCGTTCTTATCAGCCAGAGAGTTGTTAAGGAAGATATGTACACCTCTGTGCATATCCACGAGTTCCAGACAGAAATTCGCGAAACAAAACTTGGTCCTGAAAAGATTACCTGCGATGTTCCAAACGTTCAGGATAAGGCACTTGACAACCTGGATGCCGAAGGTATCGTACGTGTTGGTGCAAAAGTTCGTTCAGGAGACATCCTTGTTGGAAAAGTTACTCCAAAGAGCGAGACAGAAAATACTCCTGAGTTCAAGCTTCTTAACTCAATCTTCGGTGAAAAGGCAAAAGAAGTACGCGATACTTCACTGCGCCTTCCCCACGGTGTACAGGGTGTGGTTATTGACATCCAGCGCCTTAAGAGAAGTGAAGGAAACGAACTTAACCCTGGCGTAGACGAACTTGTAAAAGTTGTCATTGCAGACAAGCGTAAGCTCTGCGTAGGTGACAAAATGGCAGGTCGCCACGGAAACAAGGGTGTTGTTGCCCGCATTCTTCCAATCGAAGACATGCCCTATCTTGAAGACGGTACTCCTCTTGATGTATGTCTTAACCCGCTTGGTGTGCCTTCCCGTATGAACATCGGTCAGATCATGGAATCTGAGCTTGGTCGTGCAGGACAGGTGCTTAACGAGTTCTACAACTCTCCCGCTTTCCAGACCCCAAGTCAGGAACAGATTGCTGAAAAACTTGTTCAGGCAGGACTCAGCCCCGACTGTAAGCAGATTGTGCATGACGGTTTCACAGGTGAACCTTTCGTGAACCCCATCTTCGTTGGTGTGATTTACTTCATGAAACTCCATCACCTTGTGGATGACAAGATGCATGCCCGTTCTACAGGTCCTTACTCACTTGTTACCCAGCAGCCTCTGGGTGGTAAGGCTCAGTTCGGTGGTCAGCGTCTTGGAGAAATGGAGGTGTGGGCACTTGAAGCTTACGGTGCTGCAAACACACTTCAGGAAATGATGACAATTAAGTCAGACGACATGAATGGTCGTTCAAAGGTGTACGAGTCTATTGTTAAGGGTGATCCTACCGCTCCAATCGGTGTGCCGGAATCCTTTAACGTTCTTGTACAGGAACTCCGCGGTCTTGCTTTGGACTTTACAATCTACGACGACAAGGGTAAACAGATTGCCCTTACCGAACGTGATCAGGATTTGATTGACGAAAAGGCAAAGGCCGGTTTTGAAAAGGAGAGTGACAATGCGTGATATTAAAGATTTTGCAAGCCTTCAGATTAAACTTGCTTCACCCAAAACCATTATGGACTGGTCTTACGGTGAAGTAAAAAAGCCTGAGACAATCAACTACCGTACCCTTCGCCCCGAGCGCGACGGACTTTTCTGCGAAAGAATTTTCGGTACCACAAAGGAATGGGAATGTTTCTGCGGAAAGTTCAAGAGCATCCGTTACAAGGGTGTGGTTTGTGACCGCTGTGGTGTTGAAGTTACTCACTTTAAGGTTCGCCGTGAACGCACAGGACACATTAAACTTGCTGCTCCTGTAAGCCACATCTGGTACTATCACTCAGTGCCAAGCCGCATGGGTCTTCTCCTTGACCTTCAGGTGGCTGCCCTCCGCTCAGTTCTCTACTACGAAAAATATATCGTAATTGATCCGGGCGACACAGACCTTAAGGCAAAACAGCTTCTTACAGAGGATGAATACAACAACGCCCGTGAACGCTATGGTGACACTTTCACTGCAGGAATGGGTGCAGAAGCAATCAAGACTCTGCTTGAGAACCTTGACCTTGAAGCCCTTCGCACAGAACTCCGCGACAAAATGATCGAAAAGGGTGCAAAAAGCGACAAGCACCTTCTTAAGAGAATTGAGATTGTGGAAGATTTCCGCAGTTCAGGTAACCAGGCCAGCTGGATGATTCTTGACGTAATCCCGGTTATTCCTCCGGACCTTCGCCCTATGGTTCAGCTCGATGGCGGACGCTTTGCAACAAGTGACCTTAATGACCTTTACCGCCGTGTTATTAACCGCAATAACCGTCTGGAAAAACTTCAGAAACTCTTTGCTCCAAGCATCATCATCAACAACGAAAAACGCATGCTTCAGGAAGCAGTTGATGCCCTCTTTGACAACACCAAGCGCAAAAACCGCGTGGTAAAGGGTGCATCCAGCCGCCCCCTCAAGTCTATCAGTGACATGCTCAAGGGTAAGCAGGGTCGTTTCCGCCAGAACCTTCTTGGTAAGCGCGTAGACTACTCCGGACGTTCCGTAATTGTTGTTGGACCGGAACTTAAGCTCTGGCAGTGTGGTCTTCCTGAGAAGATGGCACTTGAGCTTTTCAAACCCTTCATCATGAAAAAGCTTGTAGACAAGGGAATCGTTTACAACATCAAAAAAGCAAAACAGCTTGTGGACGAAGAAGCCACAGAAGTTTACGCAATCCTTGACGAGGTTGTACGTGAACATCCTGTAATGCTTAACCGTGCACCTACACTTCACCGCCTTGGTATTCAGGCATTTGAGCCGGTACTTGTTCCAGGAAAGGCACTTAAGCTGCATCCTCTTGCATGTAAGGCATTCAACGCTGACTTCGACGGTGACCAGATGGCTATTCACGTGCCCCTTACACAGGCCGCACAGATGGAATGCTGGACCCTCATGCTTTCTGCCCGCAACCTTCTTGACCCTGCAAACGGAAACACAATCGTATTCCCGTCACAGGACATGGTGCTTGGAATCTTCTACATGACAAGCATTAAACCCGGTGCAAAGGGAGAAGGAAAACTCTTCAGTTCTGTAGACGAAGTTCGCCTTGCAGCACAGAACGGTGCCATTGAATGGCAGGCAGAGATTAAGATTCACAAGAATACACTGGGTAAGTGTGTGGCTGGTGACAAAGATCCTTCTGCAAAATATCTTCTTACATCTGCCGGTCGTCTTGCATTCAACGAATCCATGCCGGATGCAGTTGACTTCCAGAACGAACAGCTTGGTGACAAAAAACTCAAGAAGATGATTGAGGGTGTTTACCACAACGAACAGACTTCTGACAAGGCTGTAAAGGCTCTTATCGAAGCCAAATACCCAAGGTCAATGTTCTGCGAAGAAACAGATTTGAACGAGTACACAGAAGGAACCTCAACTATTTCTTCACAGGAATACGCCGCTCAGGTTGTAGACAAAGTGCTTGAGGATGAACTCCTCCGCACAGACATCAACAAAGTGTACAACCGCGAAGTTCCTTATACAGACGCAGAACTTTCAAAACTCATTGGTGCAATCTACGCAACAGACCGTGCATGGCTTACAATCCAGATGCTCGATGCAATCAAGGCTTGTGGTTACAAAAACGCTACATTCTACGGTGCAACTCTTTCCATGGACGACATCCTCGTTCCGGAAGTTAAAAAGCAGATGGTTGACGAAGCAAATGCCGAAGTGGAAAAGATTGTGGACCAGTGGTCAAAGGGTTCAATCACCGCTACCGAACGCTACAACAAGTCTGTGGAAGTTTGGGAACGCACTAATGACAAGCTCACCGACATAATGATGGACAACCTTGCAAAAGACAAGGACGGATTCAACACTATCTTTATGATGGCTACATCCGGTGCCCGTGGTTCTAAAAAGCAGATTTCACAGCTGGCCGCTATGCGTGGTTTGATGCAGAAACCTAACGGTGACATCATTGAACTTCCAATTCGTGCAAACTTTAAGGAAGGACTCTCCGTTATTGAGTACTTCATTTCTACAAACGGTGCCCGTAAGGGTCTTTCTGATACCGCTCTTAAGACTGCAGACGCAGGTTACATGACCCGCCGCCTTGTAGACGTTGCCCAGGACGTAGTTGTTAACGAAGACGACTGCGGAACAATCAACGGTATTGACTACACTGCAATCAAAGACGGTGAAACTGTTGTAGAAACCCTTGCAAGCCGCATTGCAGGACACTACACCATTGAACGTGTAATTGACCCTGTTTCAGGCGAACTTCTTGCAAACGTTAACACCTACATTGACGAAGCCCTTGCTGAAAAGATTGACAAAGCCGGTGTAGAAAAAGTAAAACTCCGCACAGTGCTTACCTGCGAAAGCAAGCACGGCATTTGTGTAAAGTGCTATGGTAAAGACCTTGCCCGCAACAAAGTTGTGGAAATTGGCGAAGCCGTAGGTACAATCGCTGCCCAGTCAATTGGTCAGCCTGGTACACAGCTTACTCTTCGTACCTTCCATACTGGTGGTGCTGCAGAAAGTAAGAGTGAAGATAACCACATTGCAATGAAATACTCAGTTTACATTGAGAGTGTGGCTGGTCCTCACGTAGAGATGAAGAACGGCGACTGGCTCTTTACACGTCGTGGTTCAATGATTGTTACAAAACTCTACAGCAAGCACAACATCGGCAAGAATGACAATGTTCTTGTTGAAGACGGAAAGCGTGTACGTAAGGATGACGTAATGCTGGTTCAGGGTGGAAATGAAATTACCGCCAGTGACAACGGACGCATCATCATTAAGGACAATGTTCTTTACCTTACAAGTAACGACCAGAAACTGGAAGTTTCCAACGGTTCAATCATCTACTCAGCCTTTACAGCAGGCGGATGTGTAGCAGAAGCACACGCTCCAATCGGAGAAGTGGACCTCTACTCAGAACCGATTATTGCTGAGGTTTCAGGTTACGTTCACTTTGAAGACATCAGTCCTGACTCAACACTGGAAGTTCACACAGACCTGAGCACTGGTGTTACAGAACGCCGCATTTCTGACCTTCACCTTGACGTGAAACAGCCTCGTATCCTCATTACAGATGAGGACGGAAACGAACTTGGTTCATATCACCTTCCTGCAGGAGCAATCCTCACTAAGGAACTTGAAGACAAGATGAAAGTTGACGCAGGATTTACTCTTGCTAAGATTGCAAAGGAAGCTTCAAAGGCAAACGATATTACACTTGGTCTTCCACGTGTGTCCGAGCTCTTCGAAGCCCGCCGTCCAAAGGATCCTGCAGTTATTTCAAAGATTACAGGTACCGTAAAGTTTGGAAAGATTGTCAAAGGCAAGCGCAACATCATCGTAGAGGACGAGAACGGAAAAGAATTCGAACATCTTGTTCCTATGAAAAAGCGTATGCTTGTTCGTGACGGTGACCAGGTAGAAGCCGGAGAAAAACTTTCAGACGGTGTAGTTGACCCGCACGACGTTCTTGCAATCCTTGGTGAAGATGCACTCCAGAAGTTCCTTATGAACGACATTCAGGCAGTGTACCGCCAGCAGGGTGTGGCAATTAACGACAAGCACATTGGTATTATCATCCGCCAGATGCTTAAGAAAGTGGAGATTGTTTCTGTTGGAGATACAAACTTCATCTTCGGACAGCAGGTGGACAAATATCACTTCCACGCAGAGAACGACAGAATTATTGCTGCCGGTGGTAAGCCCGCCATTGCATGCCCGATGTTCCAGGGTATTACAAAGGCTGCCCTTGCAACCGACTCCTTCATTTCTGCATCTTCTTTCCAGGAGACAACCCGTGTTCTTACCAACGCTGCTATTGCAGGCAAGGTGGACAATCTCCGTGGTCTGAAAGAGAATGTGATTATCGGTCACACAATTCCTGCCGGAACAGGAATCCGCAACTATCACGACATCAAACTGTCAGACTCTTCAAATGCTGACCTTGATGCAAAGATGGAAGAGATTCTTGAACAGCACAGACTTGAAGAAGAGGAAGCTCTCCGCGCCCAGGATTTGTCCATGATGGCAACTCCAGACTTAGGTGACGAAGACTAAGCCTTAAAAAACTAAAGAGGGGGGTACTGACTGTGAATGCAGCGGTGCCCCTTTTTTATGTAAAAATAAGGTTAAAAAACTGCAAGAATTTACATAAAATTCCGATGAATTCATCGAAATTCAGTTGACCTGATACCTGTAAATTCGTTAAAATATACAAACCTAGAATTGTTTATTCTGCCGGGAGTGCTGCCTGGCACACAATAGGAGAAAAGGCCGATGCCTACAATTAACCAGTTAATTCGTAAAGGTCGTCAGACAAGCGCGAACAGAACTAAGGCCCCCGCACTTCAGTCCTGTCCACAGAAACGTGGTGTTTGCACACGCGTTATGACGATGACCCCTAAAAAGCCGAACTCAGCTCTTCGTAAGATTGCTCGTGTTCGTCTCAGCAATGGAATTGAAGTGACTGCATACATCCCTGGTGAGGGACACAACCTGCAGGAGCACTCAGTTGTTCTTATTCGTGGTGGACGTGTAAAGGATCTTCCTGGTGTACGTTATCACATCATCCGTGGTACAAAAGATACTCTGGGTGTAGATAAACGCCGCCGTGCACGCTCTAAGTACGGTACAAAGAAACCAAAGGCATAATGAGGAGGTTTTAAAATGGGAAGACACAAGAAGTCAGTTAACCGTCCGATTATGCCGGATGAAAAGTACAACAGCGTAGTAGTGACAAAGTTCGTTACACGCATGATGCTTGATGGAAAGAAATCAATCTGTACAAAGATTGTTTATGATGCTTTTGATAAGCTCAAGGCAAAGACAGACAAAGAGCCACTTGAAGTATTCCTCAAGGCCCTTGACAATGTTAAGCCAATGGTAGAAGTAAAGAGCCGCCGCGTTGGTGGTGCTACATACCAGGTGCCTATCGAAATCCGCGAAACCCGTCGCGAAGCACTGGCAATGCGCTGGATGATCGCCGCTGCACGTAACCGCTCTGGTCACGGAATGGCTGAGACTCTTGCTGCAGAGCTCATGGATGCTTACAACAACACAGGTTCCGCATACAAGAAGAAGGAAGATACCCACAAGATGGCAGAGGCCAACAAGGCATTTGCTCACTACAGATGGTAGTTTCCAAAGGAAACATTTCCTTCTAAAAAGAACCCCGCTCTGGTTTTCCAAAGCGGGGCTTTTTTTTGCATAAATAAATACACAAAAACTTATTTTTTTGTGATATTTACATTACCGTTTCCAAGCTTAA
>JAEEKM010000328.1 GCA_016282455.1 Treponema sp.
GGTTGTAATGGTTTCTCGGTCGGGGAGGTCGTTAATGAGTTCAAGTTTGTAAGGCTGGTCTGCAAAAATTTTTCTTGCCTCATCCTTAGAAACTTCCTTGCGGACAAACTCGTGGTTTCCTGCAAGAATGCGGCGCATTTCTTTTTCTACAAGAGGAAAATCTGCTTCTGTAAGTTTTTTGTCTGTAGGGAAATCAAAATCATAATAAAATCCGTTGTCAATGGCAGGACCAATGGCAATCTTTGTGCCGGGGAACAAATTTAAAATTGCTTCTGCCATAACGTGTGCGCGACTGTGACGCGCCATCTGCAAATTTTCATCAACAGCCATGATAATCACCTTTATTTCTATAGAAAATTATGTTCAATAGAATAATGCTTTTTTTCTATTGTTACAAGGGGATGGAAAAATTACATCCTTGTAATTTTTCCATCCCCTAGAGTTTGTTTGTAATGAACATTTCACTTACCGGGCACTTTTGAAGAGAAAGCTAAACTTGTCTAAACTCGGTCTGCTCTTCTCGTTAACAAACTCACGGTCATGAACCGTAAGTGAAAGAGCCGCCCCTCCATGGCCGGCTAGTTTGTAAAGGGAGTGTTTCTTGCTTCGTGTTGGTGAACATCCGTGCAATTTTCAAATCCTGTGAGTTTGTATGGAATAGGAACTTCACTCACCCCGCACTTTTGAAAAGAAAACTAGACTTGTCTAAACTCGGTCTGCTCTTCTCGTTAACAAACTCACGGTCATGAACCGTAAGTGAAAGTTTAATGGCCAAAAACAAAAAACACGTTTTCGCTTTTCCAGGTAAAGACCTGTCTTGAAGCAGCGGTTTTCAGGGCAGTGCTTATTTTCTTTAAACCTTCGGGGCCGACTGCTTTTGCAACTGCTTCTCCGTAGGCACTTCTGGGGTTGAACCATTTTTCCACATCGGCTTCCGTAATGCGTCTTTTTTCAGAAAGAATAATTTTTTCCTGATGCAGGGTAAAGCCTTTTTCTTCAAAAGTTTTTTGAATAAAATCTGAATCCCAGTTAAAAAGAGGATTTGTCTGGTCTGCAAAAAATTCGTTTTCGGCAGAAACAAAAGTGTCACAAAGGGCGGGCTCGTCTAAAAAGGGAACAATCAGTTTTGAAAGTCTCTGTCCGTGGCAGGGAATGCGCTGGCTTAAAATAATGCAGGCATCTTTTGCAAAGAGAGCAGTTCTTGGTGAAGGAGCGGCAGAGTTTTCGTCAAAGGCAAAATCCCTTTCTGTTTTTTCTGACTCTTTGTAAAGGGAAGCAAAAACTTCTGCACCCAGCTGCACGTCTTCTTTTGAAGCAAAAATGTCCCGGAAGAAGGCCCTGTCAAAACAAACGTCTCCAAAAGTTCTTGAGAGCAGGCGGAGTTTTTTTTCCTGAAAGTTTTCTTTTACATCCGGGCTTAAAACCGAAAGCAGGGGTTTATCCAAATCGCCCAGAGTTGACGCATACTGATTTAAAAGACCCATTCCGTTTTCTGTGCGGCAGGTTCCGCAGGTTAAGCCTTCCGGAGTTTTTCTTAATACGTCAAAAATCAAAAGGGCATCATCTGCATTCCAGACAAGACTTCTGTGGTGGCGTTTTAAATCTGCAAGTCCAATCATGCTGTCACGAAGAAGCATGAGAACTTCGGAGCGGTTAAAATCGAGTCTGCTTCGCCAGCTGCGTTCTGCTTTGTCAAGAAGGGCATTTTTCTTTTTATCTTCCGGACTGAAAGTTAAATTTTCTTCAGTTTTTACAAAACCGTTCCAGTGTCCGCTTTTTTCCCACCAGGTTCCGATGGGGTTTACCTGACCTTCACCTTTTTCAAGGGAGTCCTCATCACCTTCAAGAAGTGCGGCTATCTGCAGTTCACGGCGCCCTAACACTTCTTCCCTGATCTGCGCTTCGTAACCCTGAGTGCTGGGAGTGTAAAAAACCCGTCCCACAAGGGCATTTGGAAGATACTGCTGTGCAACCCAGTGGTCTCTGTAGGCATGCGGGTAAAGGTATCCGGCTCCGTGACCAAAACCTTCTGCATCCCGGCTTGCATCCCTTAAGTGATTGGGAACTTCTACATCTTCTTTTTCTACGGAAGCAAGGGCATCAAAGAAAGCCATACTGCTGTTGCTCTTTGGCGCAGTGGCAAGATAAAGTGCGGCGTGGGCTAAGAAATATCTTCCTTCGGGCATACCAACCCTGTCAAAAGCCTGGGCACAACTTGTTACAACTTCTATGGCATGGGGGTCGGCAAGTCCCGTGTCTTCGCAGGCAGAAATGAGCATGCGGCGGAAAATAAAATCAGGATCTTCTCCGGCTTTAACCATACGTGCAAGCCAGTAACAGGCGGCATCAGGGTCACGTCCCCTTAAACTTTTTATGAAAGCACTTATGATGTCGTAGTGGTAGTCTCCGTCCCTGTCGTAGAGAACAACTTTTTTCTGAATGGATTCTTCTGCAGTTTCCTTACTGATGTAAATTGTACTTCCCCAGGAAGGAACAGGAGGTTTTGCATTGGGGTCCCATTTTTCAGGAGTTGTCTCTACCGCAAGTTCCAGTGCATTTAAAAGGCTTCTTGCATCTCCGTTTGCGGTGTCTACAAGATGCTCTAATGCACCTTCTTCAAACTCAACCTTCCAGTGACCGTAGCCCCTCTGCACATCTGAAAGTGCCTGTTTAGCGGCATTCATCAGGTCATCTTTGGTAAGCGGCTTTAACTGAAAAACCCGGCTTCTGGAAACAAGGGCTTTATTTACTTCAAAGAAAGGATTTTCTGTGGTGGCTCCGATTAAAATGATTGTTCCGTTTTCCACCCAGGGGAGCAGTGCATCCTGCTGACTTTTGTTCCAGCGGTGAACTTCGTCTACAAAAAGAATTGTTTTTTTGCTGTAAAGTTTACGCTGGTCTTCTGCATCACTTATGGCACGGCGAATGTCTGCAACACCTGTGAGCAC
>JAEEKM010000329.1 GCA_016282455.1 Treponema sp.
CTTCAACACTGTATGCGCAGGTGTTAAGCCAGTGCAAAAGTTTTTCTTTGTCATCAAGACAGTATGCCATTTCCAGTTTTTCGTAAAAAAACTTTTTGTGTCCCAAAACAAGATTCATTCCCCATCGGCCAGCAAGATAAATTTTCAATTCTTCTTTCGCAGCAGAAAGCAGGACTTTTTTTAAGTCGCCCCAGGTAACAACTTCTTTTTTTGACTCATTAAATACAGAAAGACAGAGAAGGAAAATTGCAAGGTAGTAAATGAAAGTAGTTACAAGATAAACAGGCTTTGTGTCCATAAGAGCTATTCTTGCAAATCCTGCCAGATCGGAGATAAAGAAAATAAGGCCTGCAAGTGAGTAGAATCTGTTTGAGAGGGATGCTGCCATAACCCAGGAACAGACTGTTCCGTATAAAATTCCTATGACACAGACAAGAGTCAGTTTCTTAAAATACAAAAGGAAGACAACTATGGAAAGCAGTATGCCAAAGACAAAGGCCCCATATTGGTAACGTTTGATATATGTGGTCTCCATTATGGCACGAATCAGAAAAAAGTGTCCGATTACATAAAAGAGGGCGCTGAATGGTAAATAAATTATTGCAAAAATATCACCGGGAATATAAAAGAAAAGTGCAGGAATAAGAAGATGATTTCTTTTGTTTTTATTACGGACAGTTCCCATGCAGACAGCGATAAACCATGTAAGGGAAGTGATAAAACGCATGATGAGGCGGGGAATAAGATAGTTCTTTTCATCGTTTACAAAAAAAGGAATTGCATTATTTACCAGAAATACAATTATTCCCGTCAAAAACAAAGTTAAAACTATTGCCGCACGTTTTTTATCTTCACCAAAAAAATGATTCTTCATTTTTCTCCATGTAAATAATCCAGGCAGGTAATGGAGGACAGGGCTTCAACTTATTGGATGTCCCCATCCCATATTACCTTTATTCTTCTTTTAGTTCTTTGCAACTTCCTTTAGTGCGCTTACCACCCCGGCAAGGTTCTGGAAATCTGCAGGAACAATAAGTTTTGTTGCCTGACCGTTGGCGGCTTTTTCCATTGTTTCGAGACTGCGGAGTTTTATTACACCGTCATCTACACCAACATCTTTTATCATCTTTAAGCCGGCTGCAGTTGCTTCCTGAACTTCACGGATTGCCTGGGCTTCACCTTCTGCACGGCGGATTGCGGCTTCTTTATCTGCTTCTGCTTCAAGAATAGCGGCCTGTTTGTTTGCTTCGGCTTCGAGGATTGCAGCCTGTTTTTTTCCTTCGGCAACAAGAATTTCACTCTGCTTCTGACCTTCTGCAATAAGAATCTTTTCACGCCTTTCACGTTCTGCACGCATCTGTTTTTCCATTGCTTCACGGATTGCTTCAGGGGGCATGATGTTCTTAACTTCCACGCGGTTTACTTTTATTCCCCAGGGGTCAGTGGCTTCGTCAAGAATAGAACGCATTTTTGAGTTGATTACGTCACGGCTTGTAAGGGTGGCATCCAGTTCAAGTTCACCAATAATGTTACGCAGGGTTGTGGCACTTAAGTTTTCAATGGCCGTCATGGGATTTTCCACACCGTAGGAATAAAGTTTGGGGTCTGTAATCTGCATGTAAACAACTGTGTCAATTTTCATTGTAACATTGTCTTTTGTAATTACAGGCTGAGGCGGAAAGTCCAGCACTTTTTCCTTAAGGGACACTCTGTTTGCAATGCGGTCAATAAAGGGCACTTTTACATGAAGTCCTGTCTGCCAGGTTGCCACGTATGTTCCAAGACGCTCAATAATAAAGGCATGACTCTGGGGCACAATGCGAATGTTGGTGATAATCAGCACCAGCACAATGGCCACAATGGCCGCAATAAGATAAATACTCATTTTTCACTCCTTTTGTTTAATAAAAATTTTCATTTGTTTAAAAAACTAAATCAACTCCCAGCGGGGGACCCGTTGATTTGAATTTTCATTCAAAAATATTATTCAAGCGGTTTGACAACTGCGGTAGCGCCCTGGATGTCTGTTACAGTACACTCTGTTCCTTTTTCAATAGAAGAGCCATCTGCAGAAGAGGCGGTCCATTCCACTCCGTTTAGTTTAACGGCTCCCTTTTGCAAATCTGTTATTGTCTCGGTGACAATTACTTTTTTTCCAATCAGGGCATCACTGTTAGTTGGCGTTTTTTTTGCAAATTTTTTCACTGCAAAAGGTCTGGTAAAAATCAGCAGAAGAAGGGAGAGTACAAGAAAAATCAAAAGCTGCCACTGTAAACTCATGTGGGTAAGCGAAAGAAAAATCATTACTACGGCACCAAGAGCAAACCAGATGGTTGTAAGGGAAAATGTAAGTCCCTCAATCACAAGACAGAGTACTGCCACTCCAAGCCAGACCCAGGGCATGTAATTTAGAAAAAGTTCCATGTATTAAGTATAGCATATATAATGGATTTTTGTAATAAAAAGAAGGACTTTCCTCAATTTTTTCTTTTGACATATCCTACGATTATGCTATACTATATAATTGAGAAAAAGTTTTATGGAGAAATAAAAATGAATATTTTCCAAATCTACATGGTTTTATTCGGTCTGACCACAGTTATAGGAGTTCCCCTGCTTTCCTCATTTCAAGTAACACAAATTAAAGGCTCCACCTGGGCAGACTGGGTGAGCAGTCTGGGAGCCTCAATGGGTCCTGCAGCAGGAATTTTCCTTGTCGTTACAATCATCAGCTACATCATCATGAAACCCCTTCTTAACCTCATTAAAAAGGCAGAAAAAGAACCCATCTCTGAGAAAGAACAGCAGAGCATTGAAAAAATTCTTTCTAAAATAAGAATTATTACAACCATCTCCCTCATGGCCGGCTACCCTGTTGGTAACGGAACAACAATCCTTATCAAAACTCTGACGCAAAAAGTAAAATACAATCCCGTAGACCTGATAATGATTATGGTTCTCATTCTCCTCTACGGCTTTCTTGCAGTACAGTACGCAGTAAAAGCCTATTCAACCCTCTGCCGCAACCAGCTTTTAAAACTCAGAATTACTTCCACAGACACGTTCAAAAAAGGAACTGTTTCCTTTAACATCGCTCAGGCAGTAATCGTAATTGTCTGTACAATTTCCTGGCATGTTTACTGCTCCGGCTACAGTGCAGTACGCCACAACTGGACCATGCCCTACTTTTTATCAAAAGTTGCCTTCGCTTTCGGTCAAGGTATTTTCCTCTGCCTGCCCCTTATTATTCTTATTCTCGTTCAGTTAAGAAGACGTTTTAAGAAAACCATCAATCAGATTATCAAACTCAGAACAGAAGGTGACTTGCACAGCCGCATTTTCATCGGAGCCTTTGACGACTTTGGCGTAATGATGTCTGAACTGAACCTTCTTATGGACAGTCTGCACGATTCCCTCTTCAAACTCAAAACAGAAATTTCTTACGTAGACACACGTGCAGAAGAACTGGAAAATCTTACAGACGAATCTTCTTCCGACATTGCACAGATTGTTGAACGCTTCCATGTTATGACTTCTGAATCAAAAAACACCCTCGACCTTCTTTCTTCCGTAAACTCAGGTGTTACAGAACTCAGTTCCGAAGCAGCCCAGGTAAGTAATTCTACAGAAAACCAGTCCAGGTCAGAAAAAGAAAATGCAGAGTCAATGACAGAAATGGTAAATAACTTCAATACCATCACAAGCCTTATTTCCCGCGCACAGATTATTTCTCAGGAACTTACCGAAGAATCTGTTTCCGGTAGTGCAGAGGTTAAGAAGACACAGGAAATCATCAACGGTATTTCTGAAATGTCAAAGAAGATGATTGAAGTGATTAAGGTAATTCAGGCAGTTGCTTCACAGACAAACCTTCTTGCCATGAACGCCGCCATCGAAGCCGCCCACGCAGGTGAAGCAGGAAAAGGCTTTAGTGTTGTTGCAGACGAAATCCGTAAACTTTCTGAATCCACACAGCGTTCTGCAAAGGACATCAGTAACCTGATTAACGAGATTGCAAAATCCATGAACTCAGGTTCTTCAAACATGGAGCTTACCAGCAAAGCCTTCAATAAAATTCAGACCGACATTAACGAACAGAGCAGTGTGGTTCAGGAAATTTCCCGCACCGTTTCACAGCAGTCACAGGATGCTTCTTCAATTCTTACAAACACAAAACTTATTGTTAAGCAGATTGAAGACGTAAACGGACTTGCACTAAACCAGGCAAAATACACCGAAGACATTATGCACAACATCAACGAAGCCGTATCTCTTGCAGGCGATGTAAACGTGTCTGTGGTTCAGTCTGAGGGCGTGGTAAAAACTTTTGCAGACTCCTTCTCTGCCGTTCGCGAAAAAGCAGAAGCCAACAAACAGTCAGTTCTTAACATTACCGTTGAGCTGGATAAGTTCAAGCTCTAACTTTTACTTCTTTTCAAAATCTAAAGATGGGAAAGCGGCTTTACTGTGGTTTTCTCATCTTTTTTTTTACTCGCACAGACTAAGAAAAGTTTGCGTTAATGCAAAAAGCCATGTATAATAAATTATTATGGAATTAGCAGAGACCTTTGTGGAGTATTATGATGAATTGTACCCCATCATTCCAAGACAAAAAGAACTTTTCACAAATCTCATGAAGGAATTCCCTGAACCTGCAAGACTGCTTCGGGTGGGTTGCGGAACTGGTCTTTTTGAACACCAGCTTGCCAGGGAAAATGCAGATGTTACAGGCATAGAAAATACTTCTGCACTTCTGCGTTCAGCAAATTTACGCCGCCGCACACAGCTCATGTCACTGAGGTTTTTCCAGATGTCTTATCTGGACATGGCACGTTTTTTAGGTAAGGGTTTTTACAGCATTATTTCCTGTCTTGATGACCGCATTCTTTTCATTCACGATTTGACCTTAATAAAAAAATTCTTTTTTGACACAAAACAACTGCTCACAAACAGGGGCTACCTGATTATTACCCTTCCGAATTTTAAGCTGTTTGGAAATGAAAAAGAATTCAGCCTGTCGGACAGAAAAAGCATAAGGTCCAGTCTCTTCACTTACATTGACCGGGAAAACGGTACATCTTATCTTTCTCAGGATTTGGAAACCGGAAACGGAAAAATGTTCACAATTCATGAACATGAAAAAATTCACGAATTAACTGCTGAAGAAATTGAAACTTTTGCAAAAGAGGCAGGATTTTCCCAGGTAAATCTCTATTCAGATTTTAATAAAAAGCCTTTCTCGCCTGAGTCTGAAAAAATAGTTGCAGTCCTTAAATCGTAAAACTAAA
>JAEEKM010000028.1 GCA_016282455.1 Treponema sp.
ATTCCAGTGCCAGGTCTTCTGGAAAATCAAGGCGAACTTCTACGCATTCAGCAGTTGCAATCCATTTGCTTCTCTCAAGTTCTTTCCAGGGAACATCATATCTCTTTGGACCGACAAGACTAAAAACATGTCCTTCGCATCCATCTTCACGAACAAGAGTTGCAGTAAGTCCTACACGGCGCACTGCCTGAATTTCTGCTGCAACACGAAAGACTGGAGCGGGCAGCATGTGCACTTCGTCATAGATTATAAGCCCCCAGTTGTTCTGCCTGAAAAGATTAAAGTGGGGATAGGGGCCGACTTTATCCGGTCTCCATGTAAGTACCTGATAGGTGGCAACGGTAACAGGTTTTATCTCCTTGTTCTCACCGGTGTATTCTGCAATCTGCTCTTTTGTAAGATTAGTTTTATCAAGCAGTTCTCCAATCCACTGATGCACTGCAGAAATATTTGTGGTAACAATGAGTGTATTCGTTTTTAAGCGGGCCATTATTTCCATGCCCACAATTGTTTTTCCGGCGCCACAGGGAAGCACAATCGTTCCAAAACCAGTACCTGGTCCTCGGTCACCAACAAGGGCATCGGCTGCAAGTTTTTGATAATCACGCACGGTAAAATCTGCGTTGGCATTTGTTTTTTCTTTTAACTGAATGTCAAGCGGTGCTCCGTCTACAAGAGGAACATCATCTTTAACAGGCCAGCCAATCTGCAGAAGACTCTGTTTAACGGTTCCTCTCTCAGTAAGGGGAAGCATAAAGCAGAAAGTCTTTTCATTTTCCGTAAGCTCTGCGGCATTTTCTTCCGGAGGCAGATACTCACATGGAATGAGGATTTTTTTTGCAACAGGATTTGCACTTATTTCGCGGTGAACAAAGGGTGAATCACAGACAAGGTAAAGGTATTCAATTTTTTCTCCGTTCTCTGCATGACCTGATGGAGCGGGAACAAGACGGAGTTTTCCAAAACGTTCAGAAGTTTCCTTAATCCAGGCACTCACACTCTGGGGAACCTCATAGCGGGCAAAATCATTCAGGACACTTACTGCATTGTCGCTTGTAAAACCTGCACTCGCCGCATTCCACAAAGAAAGGGGTGTAAGGCGGTATGTGTGAAGATGCTCCGGGCTTCGCTCAAGTTCTGCAAAAGGAATGAGGGCTGACCTGCACTCTTCTGCACGGGGAGCATGCACATCAAGGAGGAGGGTTCTGTCTGACTGTACGATAAGCGGATTATCACTCTTTGGCATATCAGTAAATTATACAAAGAAAATCAATTTGCTTCAATGGAAGAAATGTGATATAATTCTGACCAACAAAAAAGCGGAGGATTTTTAAATGCCCATCACTGATTACCTTGAGCGCAACAGAAAACTTTATGGAAATGAAACTGCGCTTATTGAGCTGAACCCTGAACAGAAAGAAACACGCCGTGTTACGTGGAAAGAGTATTCCCTCATTCAGCCTACCAGTGACATGCCTTACCGCCGTGAAATTACCTGGAGAGTATTTGACGAAAAAGCAAACCGCATGGCAAACATGCTCATCAGCCGTGGTGTAAAAAAAGGAGACAAGGTTGCAATCCTTATGATGAACTGTCTTGAATGGCTGCCCATTTACTTTGGAATCCTAAAGACTGGTGCACTTGCCGTTCCCTTTAACTTCCGCTACACCTCGGATGAAATAGTCTACTGCGCAGACCTTGCAGAAGTTGACGTTCTTTTATTTGGACCTGAATTTATCGGCCGTATTGAAGCCATTGCAGATAAGCTTTCCAAGAACAGACTTTTGATTTATGTTGGCGAAAACTGTCCGACCTTTGCAGAAAGCTACCGTGAACTTGTAGCCGACTGTTCAAGCCAGGCACCTCTTGTCCGTATTGAAGACGATGACTATGCCGCCATTTATTTTTCAAGCGGAACTACAGGTTTTCCAAAAGCAATCCTTCACAAGCACAGAAGCCTCATGCACGCAGCCGCAGTGGAACAGAAACATCACTCTACCGGCCGTGACGACTGTTTCCTTTGCATTCCTCCCCTTTACCACACAGGTGCAAAAATGCACTGGATGGGAAGCCTTGTTGCAGGAAGCCGTGCAGTTCTTCTTCGCGGAACAAAACCCCAGTATATTTTTGATGCAGTAAGCCGTGAACACTGCACTATCGTGTGGCTGCTTGTTCCCTGGGCACAGGATATTTTGAATGCACTGGATTCAGGCGAACTTAAAATTTCTGATTACAAACTTGATCAGTGGCGCCTCATGCACATTGGAGCACAGCCTGTTCCACCAAGCCTTATCAAACACTGGCGGGATTATTTTCCAAACCATCAGTACGACACAAACTATGGTCTCTCCGAATCCATCGGTCCGGGTTGTGTTCATCTTGGTGTGGAAAACATTGGCAAAGTTGGTGCAATCGGTATTCCCGGTTTTGGCTGGGAAACAAAAATTGTCGGCAGTGATGACAAAGAAGTTGCCCCGGGAGAAGCAGGTGAACTTTGCGTAAAGGGTCCCGGTGTAATGGAATGTTACTACAGAAATCCTGAAGCAACTGCAGAAGTTTTAAAAGACGGCTGGCTTTACACAGGAGACGTTGCCCGTCAGGACGAAGACGGATTCATCTTCCTTGTAGACAGAAAAAAGGATGTCATTGTTTCAGGCGGTGAAAACCTTTACCCTGTGGAGATTGAAAACTTTATCCGCAAGTTTGACAAAGTGAACGACGTTGCAGTAATCGGTCTTCCAGACAAGCGTCAGGGAGAAATTGCAGGCGCCATCATTGAGATAAAGGAAGGCATGACCTGTACCGAAGAAGAAGTGAACAACTTCTGCCTTGATATGCCCCGTTACAAGAGACCCCGCAAAATCATCTTTGCAAAAGTCCCCCGCAATGCAACCGGCAAAATCGAAAAGCCTCTCCTCCGCAAAATGTACGGCAAAGAACAGCTGGTAGCCTTCGAAAACGAAAACTAATAATTTACCCCGTGCTGGTTGAGGCTCTCGAAACCAGCATTCAATTTTCACAACCCCGCTGGTTGAGGCTCTCGAAACCTGCATTCAATTTTCACAACCCCGCTGGTTGAGGCTCTCGAAACCTGCATTCAATCTTTTGTTTTTCTTTTTGAAAGCTCCGGTAAATCTTCATATTTACCATTTATTAATGCTTCCCGCTTTTTCCGACTCCATCCCTGCACTTGCTTTTCACGTAAAAATGCTTCCTCTATACTCTGACATTCTTCGTAATATACAATTTTAACTGGAAGTCTGTTTTTTGTGTACTGTGCACCTTCACCATGTGAATGTTCTTCAATCCGTCTGGTTAAATCTACTGTACTGCCTACATAATATGAGTTATCCGAGCATTGTAAAATATACATATATGCCATATTGCTATACTTGAACAAGGGTGGTTTCGAGGGCCTCAACCACCCCAATCATCTCCTTAAACACCCACTTCTCCCCACGCTGGTTGAGTACTCGAAACCAGCATTCAATTTTCACAACCCCGCTGGTTGAGGCTCTCGAAACCAGCATTTAGTTTTCACAATCCCGCTGGTTGAGGCTCTCGAAACCAGCGTACACTTTTTTCAATCCACGCCGGTTGAGGCTCTCGAAACCTGCGCGAAGTTTTTTACTTCTCCTCCACCACAATCTTCTGGCGCAGGAGGGACACCTCTTTGTCATTCGCAAGGCTTCCCTCAAGCAGCATTCTCTTTACATCAGCTTCATCATATTTGTCATGGGGGAAAAGCACAACCGCCGCTTCATCTCCGCCCCGCAAAAAATTCTTTTCGCCAAAGGGAGTGTAACGGGTAGCCCCAATGCTTATCATAATGCGCTCAGGAAAACCAGCTTCCTTAAGGTAAGAGGATATTTCTTCTGCAGGACCTTCATTTTTCTGAAAGTTTATTTTTTCAACAAGCCAGTCCACAAGAGTTTTATAAATGTAACTGTAGCTTTTAACACTACTGGTCTCTCCGTAAGTATAAGCCTCTCCGTCACGCAAAAGAAAACTTGCAATACTGTAGCGGTCAAGCAGTCCGCCTTTTTCAAAAGAATCAATTGCAATAAGGTGAGAAGAAAGCCCTTTACTGCAGGAACCCCAGTTCTTCTTTTCACTGATTTTTTTAGCCCCTTCTTTTCTGATAGAACAGTCATTAGAAGAAGCAAAACACAGAGGGGTTAAAGAAAGAAGTTTTCCCTCATTCCACTCTGCAGAACAGATTATTGCACACTCAGGTTCAATCTGAATTTTATCTTCGCCGGTAGGGTAAAGAATTTTCTCTGAAGAAAAAGGAAAGTCTGTAAGAAAGAAAGGAGTATTTTTTAAATTATTTTTTTCACAGGGAATAAAAGTAGGAAAGAGTGCTTTCGGTACCCCTTCCCTAACCTTCATTCCTTCAAAATCTTTTGCTTCACCCGCCTGTTCCAGATGACCGGTAAAATTTCCAGCGACCCCAAAAGAAGGAATCCCTGCATTAAAAAAATCCCTTTTAATATCATCCAGAGCAGGTGGCAAATCCATCACTTAGTCCTCGTAGTTTTTAATGGGGCGAACATTGATTACACCTTCAATAGCGCGAAGGGCATTCAGTGCTTCGTCATGAATCCTACCGTCAACATCAATGAGGGCGTAGGCAAGATCATTTCTGTTCTGGTCAACCATTCCGCTGATGTTCAGTTTTGCTTCACCAAGAACACTTGTAAACTGAGCAATCATGTTTGGAACATTCTTGTGGCTGATGCAGAGACGGGTTCCGTTTACAGGCACGGGCTCATCCAGCTTACACTTAGGATAGTTCACGCTGTTTTTAATGGCACCAGTCTCAAGGAAGTCACGCAGTTCTTTAACTGCCATAACAGCACAGTTGTCTTCTGCTTCAGGAGTACTTGCACCCAGGTGAGGCATACAGATAATCTTGTCGTTGTTCAAAAGTTCATCTGCGGCAAAATCTGTAACCATGCAGGCAACCTTACCTGTCTCAAGAGCGGCAAGAACATCCTCGTTGTTTACAAGACCACCGCGGGCAATGTTAATAATGCGCACACCGTCCTTCATATTCTTGAGGGAAGCGGCATTAATAAGACCCTTTGTATCCGGTGTTTCAGGAACATGCACTGTAATGTAGTCAGCCTTTGCAAAAAGAGTATCCAGAGTTTCTGCATGCTTAACTTCAGACTTAAGGCTCCATGCAGCATCCACAGAAAGATAGGGGTCATAACCAATCACATTCATGCCAAGCTCAATGGCAGTGTTGGCAACCATGGCACCAATTGCACCAAGACCAATCACACCAAGAGTTTTACCCTTAACTTCCTGTCCAATAAAATTCTTCTTACCTTTCTCTGCAAGACCTGCAATCTCTGCACCCTTACCAGAGAGAGTATCCGTCCACTTGTTAGCGGCAATAACAGGGCGGCTTGCAAGAAGAAGAGAAAGAATTACCAGTTCCTTAACGGCATTTGCATTAGCACCCGGAGTATTAAAAACAACAACTCCCTTCTGGGCAAGATCCTTAACCGGAATATTGTTCACACCGGCACCTGCACGGGCAATAGCCTTAACGGTAGAATCAATCTCCATAGTAAGCATATCGTGACTGCGCACAAGAATTGCATCCGGCTTCATAATCTCGCTTGCAATTTCATAATCGTCACGGGGAAAGTTATCAAGTCCCTTTGCACTAATTCTGTCTAATGTCTGTATTTTATACATATCTGTCTCCTTAATCTGCGCAGGTCCGGTTTTTCAGAACCCGCGCACAGTTTTTTAATTCTCAGAAGCAAACTTTTTCATAAAGTCAACCAGAGCTTTTACTCCGTCAAGGCTCATGGCATTGTAAATGGAAGCACGCATACCACCCACAAGGCGGTGTCCCTTAAGATTCACAAGACCGGCAGCAGCGGCAGCCTTAACAAACTTGTCGTTAATCTCCTTCTCCTTTGCAGCAGCGGCCTCATCATCTGCGGCGTGGTCAGAATACTTAGTAAGGAAAGGAACATTCATCAAAGAACGGCTTCCCTTTTCAGCAGTAGCATGATAGAAATCAGAAGAGTCAAGGAAGTTGTAAAGGTAATCAGCCTTCTCCTTGTTGCGCTTAAGCATTCCCTCTGCCCCGCCATTCTTCTCAATCCAGTGAAGCACTTTACCAAGAACATAAATGGTATAGCATGGAGGAGTATTATACATACTTCCGTTATCAGCATGAGTCTTGTAAGCAAGCATAGTTGGAGTACCGGGGAGGCATGCCTCTGGTTCAGGAATAAGATCCTCACGAACAATCACGAGAGTAACACCTGCGGGAGCAAGATTCTTCTGGGCACCTGCAAACAAAAGACCAAACTTAGAAACATCCAGCGGCTCACTCAAAACGCAGGAAGAAATATCTGCAACAAGAGGAATGTTACCGGTATCAGGAAGATACTCATAGTGAGTTCCCATAATAGTATTGTTAAGGCAGATGTAAGCGTAGTCGTAGTCACCGGAAATCTTTTCAACACGGGGAATATAAGAATAGTTCTTGTCCTTGGAAGAAGCAATCACATCCACTGCAATGCCAAGTTTCTTAGCTTCAGCGGCAGCCTTCTTTGCCCAGACACCGGTTTCAATATAAGCGGCCTTTTTATTCTTAATACCAAGGTTCTGTGCAACCATAGCAAACTGAGTAGAACCACCACCCTGAACAAAAAGCACTTTATAATTCTCAGGCACCTTCATGAGTTTGCGAACCATAGCCTCTGCATCCTCAATAATCGGTTCGTATGCCTTAGACCTGTGGCTCATTTCCATCACGGACTGACCTGTTCCATTATAGTCCATCATCTCTTTTGCGCAGTCTTCAAGCACCTCTTCAGGCAGGCAGCTTGGTCCGGCACTAAAATTGTACACTCTAGCCATAGTCTTCACTCCATTGTGATTTTTTTAGGACGGCATTTTAAAATCGCCCTTCATTTTTGCAGCGTATTCCGCACAAAAGTTTCCTGCAAGAACCCCGCCTTTCCGGGTTCCGGCCTTCGCCTCCATTCCCGTCTTACAGCCGGGAACTGCTACGCAGCCCTCCAAGCCGGGCGTAAGTTCTCTTGTGAAATCTTTCACACAAATTTACACGCTTTTCACCACAATTTTATCGGTCAGAAAAGATTTAGTCAAAGCGAATTCCCCAGATTTTTAACTTTTAACCCAAATTTTCCCAAATTCAGGGTCAAAACATGGTTCTTGTGATTTATTTCACAATATTTCAACCCCACCCCTTTCATGCCAGGCGACAGGTACAAAGTGATGTCAATAACCATCCAAAAATATGCATTTTTCCTATTTTCTACAGTCCAAAAATATGCATTTTTCACCCTCTGTACCGTCCAAAAATATGCATTTTTATTGCAAAAAGAAAAAAGCCCCTATAATATCATAAGAGGTTATTATGCTAAGACGGAAAGCTTATGAGGACTTGTTAAATTGGAAAAATCATATTAGTTCAGTACAATACAGCCAACGAAGGAATTGCTATGGTTGGAAAATTTGCATCCGAGCCGTATGAAAGATTAAATTCCAAAACAGGCAAAATCGTTCATGTTGCAGACTTGGAGTTTTTTTCAATTTTTGACAGAGGTCCTGATTCCAAAATCCCGGTTACTTTCCAGCTTGAAAAAGAGTTCCCGGAAATAAACTGGCATGAAGGTGTGAATAGTGAATTGATTGATAACTTTGTAGCCGACCGCCTGACATTGCGAATAAACGATGAACTTCAGGCAAGGGATATTTGGGATAGATGGACTTTCGGGGAGTTTATGGGATTAGAAATAATATGTAGTTAATTATTCATACTTTGTTACAGTGACGTTCTTTGTCGCCCTTTGATGTTATAATATCTACAAATAATTCATTTTCTGGTGTATAATAAACTTTTATAGGGGAATTGAAAACTATGGCTGCACGACCGTTTATAAAATGGGTTGGTGGAAAAACTCAACTTTTACCAGAGATTAGACAAAAATATCCTGAAAACATAACTAGATATTGTGAACCATTCGTTGGTGGTGGAGCTGTTCTATTCGATGTACTCCAAACATTTCATCCCCAGGAAGTTCTTATAAATGACATCAATCCAGAATTAATAAACCTCTATGAAAATATTCGTGATAATTGCGACCAATTAATACAGTTATTAAATCAGTTTCAAACAGAATACCAAGAAACTCCTAAAGCAGACCGTCAAAATCTCTACCTCGGAAAACGAGCTACATACAATCATTTTATTACCGAAGAAAATCCTGAACATAATCTAGAAAAAGCAGCTCTATTTATTTATCTTAATAAGACTTGTTTTAATGGCTTGTACAGAGTTAACCAAAAGGGTTTGTTTAATGTTCCGTATTATGGGCCGGATTTACCAATAGAACCTAAAAATATAAAACAAGGGAGAAAGAAGAAATGAATAATTTTGGTAATATCGCTTATGTTCCAAAAAAGATGGATAATATGTTTATGGGAGACATACCTTTTGATACAAATGTGTTTCATCTCTTGTGTGATATTTATGAAGATAATCCTGAAGAATTCCATGAATTCGAGGATTATGCATTTATGACAACAAACACAAAGGATATAAAATCTGGGGAAATTCTTTATGCATGGTTTACATTAAATAGGAATTCTGGAGCTACTCAAAAATGGTATAACTCCGATTTTAAAACTAAATCAGAATTGGAAGAATTGGGTTTGATTAATTCAATGCAAACAAAGCCAATTTCAACAAATGAAGAAAATTATGAAACAAAAAATAGTCCTTCTCAGGAAACTACATCTCCTAAAACAATTAAAATTGCTAAAACACCATGTAAGGTCTTTATAGAACAATTCCCGAAAAATGAAACAATTGAAAATGTATCATTAAAAATACACTTAATTCCTGACCAAGATGCAATTAAGTGGATTTATGAAGATAATAAAACATTGCATTGTTCAATATGTACTATTTCAGTTGAGCCAGATTGGATACACTTTGATGATTTTATTAATCATGGATTTATTGAATTTTGGGACTATTGTTTTACTTGTGAAACTCGATGCATGCTTGTATTGCAAAACATAAATCAAACAATAATAAAAACTGCTTTAACGCCATTACTAGATGTTATAAATAATAACCGTCCACAATTACCATTTTCAAAATATATGGGGTGTCCTAAAAATCTTTCTATTTTTGCTACATTACTGCCTTGTACTAATAAATTAGCAATTCCTCTTGAAATAGATTTCGTTCGTTGTTGTGATATACAA
>JAEEKM010000330.1 GCA_016282455.1 Treponema sp.
CGTAAACTACCAACTTACCCACAAGATGAGTCATGGAAGCAGGAGGTCGTCCTTCGTCAGCATGTTTTTCATAGTGAATACTGCCGCTTGCCTGGTCAATCAGAATCACGCTTTCTGTGCTTACTTCTAGTTCTGCGGGAACTGTTGTGTAGGGGAGGGGAGAAATGATTTTACTTCTTTCAGGAAAGTTTTTATCCAGAATAGAAAGAAGTTCTTTTTTTTCTTCTGAACTGAGTTCACAGGAACTCTCCGGTTCTAGTCCCTTCCAGACAAGAAAAGCAAAACGTCCTGCAAGAATAAGGATTACAAGACTTGTAAGAAGAGCACGGGTTAGCGAAAGGGATATTTTTTTCATTCTCTTTTATTCCTGTTTGTGTTTTTACTAAATGCGGGAACTTCTGTTTCTTAAAAGAAGGTCTGCTGTTGTAAGGGCTGCCATTGCTTCTACCACTGGCACTATGCGGGGGCAGAGACAGACGTCATGTCTTCCTTCTATAAGAATCTCAGTTTCTTCCCCGCTTGTGTTTATGGTTTTCTGTTTCTGGTAAATGCTGGGAACGGGTTTTACTGCCACACGGAAAATAATTTCATCTCCGCGGGAAATGCCGCCTAAGATTCCGCCTGCATTGTTTGTGGAAAAAACAGGTCCCTTTTCCATGGGGTCGTTGTTCTGGCTTCCGGTCATGTCGCAGACAGAAAAGCCCTGTCCAAATTCAATTCCCTTTATTGCACCAATAGAAAGCATGGCGTGTGCAAGAAGGGCATCGAGTTTGTCAAAGACAGGTTCACCAAGACCAGCCGGTACTCCTTTAATGACGCACTCTACAATTCCTCCGGCAGAATCTCCTTTCTGTTTAAGTTCAGAAATTTTTTCCTGCATAAGGGAAGCGGCTTCGTTGTCAGGCGCGCGTAAAAGATTTTCTTCTATTTCGTTAAGATTGATTTTTGAAACTTCAATTCCTGCGGCTCTTTTGGTGTAGGCTGTAACTGTAATGCCCTGTGAACGGAGAAACATTTTTGCAAAGGCTCCTCCTGCAACACGGGCACAGGTTTCACGACCGCTGGATCTTCCGCCACCCCTGTAGTCCCTTACTCCGTACTTTGAAAAAAAAGTAAAGTCTGCGTGACCTGGACGGAAAGTGTCCTTTATGGAATTGTAATCGCCTGAATGCTGGTTTGTGTTTCTGATTAAAACTGCAATGGGGGTTCCTGTACTTTTACCCTCAAAAACACCGCTTAAAATTTCTGCCCTGTCGGCTTCCTTTCTCTGGGTTACTGCGGCACCTTTCTGACCTGGTTTACGCCTGTCCATTTCCTGCTGGAGAAAATCACTGTCAATTTCAAGTCCTGCGGGGCAGCCGTCTATAATACAGCCCAGTCCTTCTCCGTGACTCTCTCCGAATGTGGTAATCCTGAATGCTTCTCCAAAAGTATTTCCTGCCATCCTCTTCCCCCGAATGAAAAACCTGTAATAAACAGGCTTATTTTACTGAAGTTCAATCATCAGTTCAAGAAAAAAAAGTAATTGAATGTTTTGCATAAATATGCAATAATTCCGGCAATTATTAAGGAGTGCCTTATGTCTAGATTACAGGGTTCTTTTACTGCGATGATAACTCCCATGTTCGCTGACGGTTCAGTGGATTATGAGGGCTTTAAGAAAAATGTTAGCTTCCAGTTGGAGCAGGGCATTGACGGTCTTCTTCCTCTTGGTACAAGTGGCGAGACACCAACTCTCGATGAAGATGAAGAAGAAAAACTCATTGATATTGCAATTCCTGCAGTCCGCGAGTGGAACAAAACTCATGGCACAGATGTAAAAATTGTACTTGGTGCCGGAAGCAACAACACTCGTGATGCCGTACGCTATGTAAAACGTGCAAAGGAAAAGGGCGCAGACTATGCTCTGGTTGTAACTCCTTACTATAACAAACCTAGTGACGAAGGAATTTTCCAGCACTACAAGGCAGTGAGCGAAGTTGGTATTCCAATCATCGTTTACAACATTGCAGGCCGCACTGGAAAAAATATTCCTACCGCCCTTCTTGAACGCATTGCAGAACTTCCAAACATTGCAGGCGTAAAGGAAGCAAGCGGAAACATCAACCAGATGATGGAAGTGATTGAAAAAGTTCAGGGTAAGCATCCTGATTTTGCTGTTCTCTCCGGAGATGACGGACTTACACTTCCACTTATTGCAGCCGGTGGTGACGGAGTAATTTCTGTTGTGACAAATCTTTGTCCCGCCCTGATGACAGAACTTGTGCATGATTCACTCAAGGGAGATTTTGCTGCCGCCCGTAAGATTCATTACAGACTTCAGCCTTTCTTCCGTGCCGCATTCTGTGACGGAAACCCGACAAGCATTAAGTGTGCAATGAACATGAAGGGACTTCCTGCAGGTTCACTCAGACTTCCTCTTGTTGAAGCAAAACCCGAAGCCCAGGAAACAATCCGCAAGGCATTGGCAACCTGTGGTCTTTAAGTGTACGGCTACAATCGGGCGTAGGTTAAAATAATTTATTTCTTAGGAGCATTATTATGGATAAAATAAAAGTTGGAGTTCTTGGTGCAAGCCGCAAAAATTACCTCCTGTAATTTTTGCTTCACGAGTTTCTGCTTTGCAGAAACTCTCGGTGTTTACACTTTAAACAAACAACGCGCCCTCCATTGCGCATAATTCGGAGGAAATTATGGATAAGATAAAAGTTGGAGTTCTTGGTGCAACCGGTATGGTTGGTCAGCGCTATATTAAACTGCTGGAGAATCATCCCTGGTTTGAGGTAACTTATGTTGCCGCTTCTCCCCGCAGTGCAGGTAAACTTTACAAAGATGCAGTTTCTTCCCGCTGGCTCATTGGAGCCGACATTCCAGCTGCAGTTGCAAACCTCACCGTTCAGGATGCAAACGATGCAAAACTTGCAATCGGAAAATGTAAGTTCGTTTTCAGTGCCCTTGAAATGGGTAAGGACGAAATTAAAGCACTGGAAGAAGCATACGCCGCAGAAGGAATTCCTGTAGTTTCCAATGCAAGCGCAAACCGCTGGACTCCTGATGTTCCCATGCTCATTCCAGAAATCAACTACAGTCATCTGGACATAATCAAAAAGCAGCAGGCCCATCATGGTTGGAACAAGGGCTTTATTGCAGTAAAACCAAACTGCTCACTGCAAACCTACATGATGCCCCTTCATGCCCTTATTATGGCAGGCTACCCTGTAAAGAGAATGATTGTTACAACCCTTCAGGCAACAAGCGGTGCAGGTTACCCCGGAGTGCCCAGTTACGACATGATTGATAACATCGTTCCCTACATTGGCGGTGAGGAAGAGAAAACAGAAAAGGAATGTCTAAAAATTCTCGGTTCCGTTGGTAAGGACGAAATTGAAAACGCAAGCCTTCCTTTGGTAAGTTCCACCTGTACCCGTGTTCCTGTTATTGACGGACATACAGCCTGTGTTTCAATGGAGTTTGATCTTCCGGAAGATAAAAAGCCTTCTCTTGAAGAGATTGAACGCGTATGGACAAGCTACACAAGTGTACCTCAGGAACTTAAACTTCCTTCTGCCCCTGAGCACCCGATTGTAGTCCGCCACGAAGAGAACCGCCCCCAGCCCCGCCGTGACCGTGAGACTGAAAAAGGAATGGCCTGTGTAATCGGCCGCCTTAGAAAGTGCAATGTCTTTGACGTAAAGTTCGTTGCCCTGAGCCACAACACAAAACGCGGCGCCGCCCTGGGTGGAATCCTCAACGCAGAACTTCTTAAAGCCAAAGGATTCTTCGACAACCTTTAGTACCATGGATGGTACGTTGGCTGTTTAACGATTAAACAGGCTAGTTCAACTTGTTGAACTAGTGGTAAAAAAATCACGGATGATTTTTTTTACCAAGATATTTCGATAACTTATAGCGCGCAAAAGGCAGTGTGAATGCCCGGTTGGTTTTTCCAGTCGGGCATTTTTTTATTCAGAAATATTTTCTTCTATCGACCAGACTTCAATCGTGGCATCCTGAAAGTTTGAAAAACAAAGCAGTTGTCCGTCTGGAGAAAGGGCAAG
>JAEEKM010000029.1 GCA_016282455.1 Treponema sp.
ATGAGAAGGCGCTGCCAAAGGGTTGTCATGGGGCATATAAAAAAAGCAAGGGTCAGGTTAGAAAGAATACTTCCCTTAAAAAATGCATAGAGCGGCTGGGGGTAGCCGAACCAGAGTATTTCTTTCCATGGGAAAATCAGCGGAAGGAAAATTAAAATCATTTCCACACACAGAGCCACCCTGCTTCGTGCCCTTCTGAAGGACCAGATTATGAGGTATTGCATAAGGAATGGAAAAAGAAGGGTTATGTCTATGCAAAAAGAAATAATCAGGTTAAAGGCCGCCGTTAACTGCATCTGATAGCCTAAGGCAGGAAAAGAAATTTTTATTTTATGAAAAACCTGCAGCCACATGAGGGAAAATGTAATAATCAGGGTCAGGGTGATTTTTGCAATTATAAAAGCAAGCGGACTGTTTTTGAAAAAAGAAAAAATCAGGTTCCCCAAAAGCAGGACTATTGTAAGGACTGCAATCTGCAGGGGAAGAAAATACCAGGAACGGAAAAAATCTTTTCTTACCGCATTGTGCTGATTCTTTTTTATGAAGGGAGAAAAACAGAAACCAAAAAGCGTAATGCCTGCAACAATTATGATAAGAAGAATATAGAAGATTTCTCCAGGCCATATTCCGTTTGTTCCGAGTGGGATGTGGGAATAGTGTCTGTCCCATTCAGAAAGGCGCTGTTTTGAAAGAAGTTCTGCAATGCTTTTTATGACCGCCCTGTCTTCTTCTCCGCTGCCGATTGTAATTGCAGTGGAAGCAATCTCTCTTGAAAGAAAAGATTCCAGTCTTTTGTGGGAAGGGTAAACTCCTCTTTTAAAAAGAAAACCGTAGGAAGGGGGGAGTGAATATTCCACGCCGTTTAGGGAACAGGCATTTGCCAGGGTGCGTACAAGAAAGGCAGGTGAATTGTCGGATGGGGAGCCCGCAAGAATTTGTTTTTCAGAAGCCCCTTCTTCCTGGGGAATAAAAACTATAACATAGAGGTCTTCGGTCTGTTCTGAAGATTCTGCAAAAATTTCTGTTCCTGTAAGGTTTGATTCCTTTTCACTTAGTCCCGGCAGGTTTTCATCATTTGCGCAAAAAGCAACTTCCAGCGTAAAGGGCAGTTCCATTTCCTTCAGGTCATGCAGCATGGTAAGGGTAAAGTCTTTGTGGCTTAAGGCATATTCTTTGGAAAAACAGAAAGTTATTGTGTTTTTTCTTTTTGTTCCGGTTTTTACCCTGGTGGGGAAGGTTACAATGACGTTTCTCGGGAAAACAGAACCGTCTGCGTTTGAAAGATTTTGTGTGCTGGTCCTGAAGTCTGCGTTCTGCAGGATAAAGTTAAGGCTTTCGTTTCCTGTTGCTGCGGTAAGTGGAAAAATACTTCCTGAGAGTAGAAAAATGGCAGTCAGAAAGAAAAAAAGAGGTCTTTTTCCATACCAGAATTTCATATAAAATAAGATACAATATTGGTCTTTACTTTGCAATACCCTTGTAGTATAATAGAGGATAGTTATGTGTGCCGAAAAGAAAAAATTTATATTGGATCTTCCACTAAAAGTTGTTTTAACCGAAGTGGGAGCATCTTACTTTATCAGTAACAAAAAAAAGCTGCTTCGCTTTAAACTTGCTGATAATCAGGAAGAATACGGAATCAGTATGGAGCAGTTTTCACCAAACTCCCTCCAGAATATGATTCTTCTTGACTACATCTCAAAAATCGAAATCTCCATGCCAGAGTTTGTTACTCACCGCCAGGAGATAATGGATCTTTCTAAACTCATAGTTTTTTCCGTTCTTTACAAGCAGTTTGACAGGCAGATTTTCAGCGGACTTATTCAGGCAGATTGTGTCCGCAGGCACAACAGAGCTAATCCCTCACAGCTTATTGACGAGCAGACAAAAATTTCAGACAAGCAGTTAAGAACCCAGCTTTCCATGAAAGACAGCGTCATCCAGCAGAGCAGACAGACTATTCTTGAACCCGTGTGGCGCAGCATCATGAGCAATAACGACTATACTACCGAAGAAAAAAATATCTATCTTCTCATGACAGAAAAATTCCTCAACCGACTGAGTCTTATGAACTGGTACATTATTACAAAGTTCTACAAGGCAGAAGGTTTTAACCAGGTGCTCATGATTATCCGTCAGGCACTTGGGGAATACATGGATAAATCTAAAGTTGCAGAATATATTTCCGTGATGGTAATGGAGCTTGCCCTTAACAGCGAAAACTCCAATATCAGAAAGGAAGCGAAAGTTCTTTACAAGGGCATTGACAATTCGGACACACTAATTTATGACCCTGAGATTCGTGCAAAAATCGTGCAGGAACTCGAAAGAAAACGCTCCCTTGTTTCCCTTTCATGGAAAATCGGCGGCGGTTCTACTGCCATCGGTAAACAGGGCAAACTTCAGATTACCCTTTACAACAAGGACGATGAGTTCCAGGAAGTAAAGGAAAACATTGAAAGCAAAATGGCCGCTAACACAAACAAGCGTTCTCTTATTGACTTTTACCGACAGATGCCGGAAGGTGAAGAGGGAACAGACCTTGGCCTTTACTATCTTTCATATCTTGATGATGCCTGTAAAAAAGTGAATGTGAAATTTGAGTCTCTGGTGAACCAGTTCTCTTCCAGTGACCTGACAGTTATTAACCTGAGCTTCTACTTCTAAAATGAAAGGAGTTTTGTCTTTTTTCTGCACGCTTATTTTTTCTCTCCTTTCAGTTCTGCTTCTTTCCTGCAGTGATTCAACCCCACAGGTTTCAACCGTTCAGTCAACAGTTGTTTTTGATTTTGCTGATGAAAAGAGCAGTCCTTCTTTAAGACTTTCCATTTTTGCAGAAACCCAGGGAGACGTTCACCGCGCTGGAGAAATCCGTCTTTACCACGAAGAAAGCGGTATGGAATGGCTTTGCAAGAGTCCTCAGAAAATTGCAGGCAACGACAAAAAATCCTGGGCAGGCCACAGAAACTTTGTCAGTCCCGGAGAAGCCAGTGTTCCCCAGGGAAGATACACCCTTTACTACGATGACCTTTCGGGCAGGGAATGTACGGCTGACTTTAATGTTTCTTTCCCGCAGGAGCACACAAAACTTAAAGCTTCAGATTTTCCTGAAGCCATAAACGGATCCCGCACAGAAAAACTTTCCATTTACGATGCTTCCGGAGTTCTCATTTACTGGGGCGAGCGCAAACGTTCATGGAAAAAAGATTCTAATATTTTGAATGATTATGGAACAGCGGTTAAATACCGTACCTGTTATTATACAAACGGCAGTTCTGTGGCATATCTTATGCCCGAGAAAAGCCTCTTAAACGATAAGTGAGGATTTAATGAACATGATTTCTGACGCTGAAGACTTTTCCCAGGAAGAGAATCAGAGCGCCTCTGACGAAGGGGTTCCATCAGGTGAAGACAACTCGTATTCGCTTGATGAAGAAGTTTATGAAGATGAAAAACCCGGTATTTTCTTTCGCCCGGTAAAAACTTATGTAATACGTGCGGGGCGCATGACCGACAGGGAAAAAATCAATTACGCAGACCTTGCCGGAGTGTGGTGCATTCCCTTTGAGCACAGAACACTTAACTTTACGGAAATTTTTGGAAACAACAATCCTGTTACCATAGAAATCGGTTTTGGAATGGGACAAGCCACAGCCCTTATTGCAGAAGCCCATCCTGATATGAATTATCTTGGCATAGAAGTTCATAAGCCCGGTGTGGGCCGCCTTCTTGGAGAGATTCAAAAACGCAATCTTTCAAACCTTTACATTCTTGAACACGACGCCCTTGAAGTTTTGGAAACAATGATTCCTGACAACTCCATTGAGGCCTTTCACATTTTCTTTCCAGACCCCTGGCCCAAAAAGAAACATCACAAAAGACGCCTCTTGCAGCGCCCGAGAACAGATTTGCTTGCGCAGAAACTTGCCCCCGAAGGCTACATCTGTTTTGCAACTGACTGGGATGAGTATGCGGAGAGTGCCCTTGAAGAACTTTCTGCCACACCGCTTCTGGAAAATAAGTACCAGGGTTATGCCCCTCATCAGGAGTGGAGACCCCGTACAAAATTTGAACAGAAGGGAATGGATGCAGGACGTGAAATTCATGAACTGGTCTTTGTAAAAAAAGAGGATGACAATGGATCTCTTTGACATGGAAGAAGCCTCCAGTCAGAACCAGCGCTTTGTCCGCGTAAAGGAACTTGAGTCCCTTATTACCCGCTATCAGAACTCTTACTACAACGGTGAAGCAGAAATTGCCGACAGTGAATTCGATAAACTCTGGGATGAACTTAAAGAACTGGACCCTTCAAATCCAATCCTGCACAGGGTAGGAGCAGACAGCGGAAACTTTGCCAAAGCAAGTCATGTAATGCCCATGGGAAGTCAGGAAAAAGCCGCTAACCCGGAGCAGTTCATGGCCTGGGCAAACAAGCACTGCTATGACGAATATCTTGTGGAGTTTAAGTTAGACGGTGCAAGCCTAGAACTTCAGTTTGTTCACGGAATACTTCAGCGGGCAGTTACCAGAGGTGACGGCTCTGTGGGAGATGTAATTACTTCCAATGCAAAAAAAATGCAGGGAGTTCCCGCCGCCCTTTATTCAGACGGACAGCTGGTAGACTTTACCGGCGGTATCCGTGGTGAAGTAATAATGAAGAGGTCGGTCCACAAAGAATATTTTTCTTCCAAAGCAAACTGCCGTAATGCCGCCAACGGGCTTATGAAGCGCAAGGACGGAGAGGGGAGTGAACGTTTAAACCTCATCACTTACGACGTCTGGGCAACAGAAGGAAATCAGCCTTACAAAGACGAAGAAGAAAAACTTGCCTGGTTAAAAGCCTGTGGTTTTGAAACCGTACGCCTGCACATTTGCAAAAGCCCTTCAGAAGTAATTGATTACCGTGCCCATGTAATGGAAGAAAGAAAAAGCCTGGACTACGACATAGACGGTCTTGTAATAAAAGAGAGGCATGTAAACCACGAAGATGCCATGCGTGACCGCCCTGACCGCCAGATTGCCTTTAAGTTCAGTCTGGAAGAAGCCATAACAATCATAAAACAGGTAGAATGGAACGAAGCCGGTGCCACCTACACTCCGGTTGCAGTATTTGACCCGGTAGAACTGAACGGAACAACTGTAAAAAGGGCAAGTCTTGCAAACCCCAATGTAATAAAAAGCCTTGGTGTAAAAATAGGAAGCCGTGTGGTAGTTGTAAAGCGGGGTGAAATCATTCCCAAAATAGAACGCCTGCTTCCCCTTTCGGAAGAAGAAATTGCTGCAAAGATGAGCCTTAACGAAAGCGACATTCCCTTTCCTACAGTATGCGCCACCTGCGGCACTCCCCTTGTGGACGAGGGAACAAGACTTTATTGTCCCAATGCTTCCTGTTCCAAGCGAGTCCTTCATCAGCTTTTAAAATGGGTTTCCGTAGTAGACATCCGTGACCTGGGAGACACACTTATTCGCTCCCTCTTTGCCGACAAAAAACTAAACTCCATTTCTGACATTTATTCCCTTACCGTAGAAAGCCTTACTCCATATTTTCTTCAGGAAGAAAGCATCTCTCAGGAAAAAAAATCCCTGGGGGCAGAAAAAGTTTACTCTTCCATTCAGGCCCACAGAAGCATGAGCCTTGCAAAGTTCATTGCTGCCCTGGACATTGAAGGAATCGGCGAAACTATTGTAGAAAAACTTCTCTCTGCAGGTTTTGACACACTGGAAAAACTCCTGTCTGCAAAAGAAGAAGAAGTTGCGGCAGTTTACGGCTTTGCAGAGATAATGGCACATACACTGGTGCAGGGCTTAAAAGAAAACTCAGAAGAAATCCACCGTCTTGTAGATGAGGGAATAATCCGCATTCAGGAAACGAACAGCGGCGGCCCCCTTAACGGAAAGTCTTTCTGTTTTACGGGAGAACTCCTTACCATGAAGCGTAGTGATGCACAGAATCTTGTGAAAAACTTAGGCGGACAGGTAAAAAGTTCCGTAGTAAAAGGTCTTTCCTATCTGGTTACAAACGACACTTCCAGCGGTTCTGCAAAAAATGTAAAGGCACAGAGCCTTGGCATTCCTGTTATCAGTGAAAAAGAATTCCTTGCCATGGTGGGAAAATGAAAAACGGGGACAGAATAGTGCAGGGCATAGCTTCCCTGGTGCTGCTTGCATTTGTACTTGCATTATTCTCCCTGGGCTTTAAATACATAGAATGTAAAATTGCCTTAAAAAAACTACAGTTCTTTCCCCAGTCAGACTACGCACATTTTATCCTTTACGGAAGCAGTGAACGCGAACACACGGTAAGCGGAACCCTCATGCTTTACGACACGGACGGAACAGAAGTTTCCCGAATTGAACGCTCCTGGAACGACAGCCGGCTTGGAATAGAATACGTGGTCGTTACCATGGGAAACAAAAGTGCCGCTTTTCCCTACCGCATTTTTGGCGGAAGTTCAGTTCCCCTTTCCTCAGGTAAGTCTCACGGACATAACCTTTCCCATTATGTGCTGAACGAAAAAGAATGTACCCTCATAGGAAAATCCATGGGGGAGGAAGCAAGAAAAAACTGGGGTAAGGTTGCAAGATTTGCCTATTCTCCTGCCTCAAGAATTTTTTCTTCTTCCATCGACTTTACCACAGTAAACCTTGCCGGCTGCCAGCCTGGAAAAGAATACCTTTTAAAGACAGACCAGTTCGGTAACATAACGCTGGGTTATTGGCAAGATTGAAAACATAGTGTATTCTGTAAAGAATGGGTATAGTGGCAAAACTCTGCCCTTTAAGGAGCTTCTCGTGTCTGAAAAAAAACATACATTTTTGAAAATTCCACAGACAAAAAATACTGTGCGTGCCAACATAATGCTTGCTTTTGGAATAGTCTTGCTTTTTGTGGGGCTCTTTTTCCTTGTAAGAACTTTTGTAGACGGCAATAAAGTCTTTTTTGCAAGGGATGTAATTATGATTGGGGCAGGCTGCCTCTTTCTGTTCTTTGCATTCGCCTTTACCGGAAACAGCCTCTTTGTTTTCTTAGGTATTTTCTTTGTCATAACGGGAATAATCTCCCTTTTGTGCGACACGCAAATCATTCCCCTGACATTTAAAAGTCTCTGGCCTACCTGGGTTATTGCAAGCGGACTGGCTCTTGTTCCTGCGGGGCTTTACAAACTGCGCCGTATAAGAACCATTTACTTTTTTCCTGC
>JAEEKM010000030.1 GCA_016282455.1 Treponema sp.
ATTTAGTCACCCATGCAGACAAAGTATTTGGTTTAATGCCGTATTCTGGAGCGAATACTGTCTGTGATTTTCCTGACTGAATGTATTCTTCAACAATTTTCTGACGTTCTTCACGGCTGTAATTTGATCTCATAATTTCTTCCACCTTGCGTAGAAGTTTAGAGCAATGATTTATTTTTGGAAAATACATGAGAATTGACGCTTACCAACAACTGGGTACAGGTAGAAGTTCTTTCTAGCGCAAAAGACAAAGACGGTAAAGAAATAAAAACAGGCACAACAGGCTGGTGCTACGGCGGATATTTGGATTAAGCTCTTTTTGCGAAGAACTTGTTATGGTAAAGATAATAAAAACAAAATCCAAACTTTCAACTGCTTAATTATATGTAATATATGGGGTAAGTTTGAAAAGTTTGGATTTATAAAAAGAAGGGATAACACCGGAAACGAAGACCTTGTAAAATTTTCTGTGTAAATGGCTGACAACCTTTATGATATAGTAGAAAAATACATCTCCGCCTGGAACACTCCCGAAATTTATTTTTCAAAGGGGAACTTTATTCCAAAGATTTCCCTTATTTTATCCATCTGCCTCATAATCTCAAGGCTCTCTGAATGTGGCATTTCAGGACATTCTATTTTTCCTTCTTCAATTGCTTTTTTGCAGGAAAGCACCTGGTACTCGTAACCGGTAATCTGCTTTGGAGGAAGGATTTCTTTTTTAACGTTACCGCCTGCATCATACACGATGATTCGGCTGGGGTCATTTATGTTTTCCACAACAATGTATCCGTCACGCCCGGTAATAAGCCCCCGCCTGTCAGTGTGTGCATACATTGTGCTGAACATGGTAGCCATGGCTTTGTTTTTGTAAGTGAGAGTTACGGAGTTCTGTCCGTCAACTCCAGTGCCTGTTGCAATCATGTGGGCATCAATTTTTTCTATATCATTTCCAAGAACCATGCTGGAAAAATTCAAGGAGTAAACGGTAAGGTCAAGAAGACATCCACCCGCAAGGGCTGGTTCCACAAGGCGTTTAACATGATCAATTTTATAGCCCAGGTTTGAGTCCACGCACACAACTTCGCCGATTTCATTTGCAGTAATTAAATCAGAAATGATTTTTCTTGACGGCATGTAGCGGGTCCATATTGCTTCTGCAAGAAGAAGATTATTTTTTCTTGCAGTTAAAATCATCTCTTCTGCCTGACTTGCATTTGCGGCAAAGGCTTTTTCACAGAGAACGGGGTGTCCCGCATTCAGGGCTTTTATTGTCCATTCATGGTGATGGGAATGAGGAAGGGCAACGTAGATTAAATCCACCTTAGGGTCAGAAAGAAGTTCTTCGTAGGAGCCATAAGCTTTTGTCATTCCAAACTTTTCTGAAAAACTTTTTGCTTTGTCTAATGAGCGGGAGGCAATTGCATAGTTTTCAACCTCAGGCAGGGAAGCAATAGTTTCTGCCAACTTACCTGCAATTCCGCCTGCACCAAGTATTCCAACTTTCATTTTTTCCTCCGGATAAATTCTCAAAAACTTTTTATCTGGCACCCTGCAGAGGAACAACCCCCTGCACCGGGAACTCTCCGTTCAGGGCACCAAATAGGGCTGCAAAAGAATAGTCGCAGTAAGAATAGCCGCAGAGAATGGTATCTGCAAAATCAAAATCCTTCATCACAAAAACGGGCGAGAGAATGGAAAGAACAATTACATTTTTTTTCATGCCCTTAAGCCGTCTTGCAATGTCTGCCGTGTGTTCGTTGTAAACATTTATAATAATCGTATCGTAAGAACGGGCCACATCTACAAAACGGGTTCCATTCCATTCATCAAAGTTTCTGTTGTCGGAATGAAGTTCGTAACTGTAATGAAAGGTGCTTGCATTGGGGTAGCGTTTTTTTCCTTCGCCGTAAAGAGAAAGAAATGGTCCTGCAATAAGAACCCTCTCTCCTTCCTGAGGGTGAAAAGGAAAACACTTACCTTTTTTTAAGAGCGCGATTGAACGGCAGGCCTGTTCAAGAAAAAATTTCTGTCCGTCTTTGTCCGGAATAAATTCGTAGATATGATTTTCATCCGGGTAAAGGGGAGCGGCATTTTCACTTTTAAAATAGACAAGTTTATTGTAAACCACACGGGTTGCCGCATCCACAACACGGGCCTTAAACTCAGGATCTGTTTTCATAAGTTCAAGGTTTCTTGTCCACAGCTGGTCGTTCAGGTTTGCAGTAGTAGAAGAAATGATTATGTCGTTACCGGCTTCAATTGCCATGGTAAAGGCTCTGTGCACGGAACCTGCAAAAATTGTTGCACCGTTCATCATCATGTCGTCGGTGATTATCATTCCCTTAAAGCCCAGCTGATTTCTTAAAAGTCCCAGCAGCATTTTTTTGGAAAGGGAAGCGGGAGTTGCATCTCCTTCTATTTTTGGAAAAGAAAGATGACCGCTCATGATTGCAGGAATGTTTGATTGAATAAGATATTTAAAGGGAACAAGTTCACGGGTCTGCATTGTAGAAAAATCTATGTCAATTAAAGGGAGGCGTCCGTGGCTGTCAAGACTTGTGTCTCCGTGGCCCGGAAAATGTTTTGCAGTGGGAATGACACCTGCATCCATTGAACCGCGGGAAAAAGCTTCTCCTAAAATACCAACATTTTCTGCATCAGAACTAAAGGAACGGGGACCAATAACCGTAGACTTAAGGTTTGAATACAAGTCCACCGCAGGAGCAAAGTTCATGTTTATTCCAAGCGCTTTAATCTCACGGTTTATGTAGTAGCCTGAATAATATGCATCAATTGGAAAACCAGACGAACCAATTGCAAGGTTACCGGGAGTGTCACTTGTCTCTCCCTTTACATGACGGATCCATCCGCCCTCCTGGTCTGTTGCAACAAAAAGCGGAATTTTAAAACGCCTGTCTGCTGCCTTCTCCTGAAGTGACCGCACGGATTTTGCCACTAGTTTTATGTCATCTGTGTTCCAGCCAAAAACCTTTACGCTGCCTAAGCCCCTCTGAGTTACCCAGGCATTTAACAAATCACTTGGTTCAGCCCCCGCCCATCCGAACATAAGAATCTGTGCAAGCTGTTCTTCGTCTGTCATGCGGGAAACAAGAGTTTCTGAAAGTTTTTCTGCAGGATAGTTACTCCAGAAGTCAACGTTTGCGGGAAGTTCTTCTGCAAAAAGAGGCATTAAAGAAAATGAAAAAAAAGACAGGAGGACTTTTAAAAAACCAAACCTGGGAAACTTCATCTGTAAACCTCATTTTTCTTTTCACGCACAAAAAGTCCGGCCTGGTAAGCGGCAATTGCACCGTCGCTTGCGGCAGTTATAATCTGACGGAAGGGTTTAGAGCGCACGTCCCCTGCGGCAAAAAGACCGGGAACAAGGGTTGCCATTTTTTCATCAGTAACAATATAACCCGATTCATCTTTGCGTAAAATTTCAAAGAGTTCCGTTCTTGGAATCATGCCTACAAAAATAAAAATTCCGTCACAGGAAATTTCTTTTTCTGTAGAAGTACAGTCACCCTGGTTCTGCGTAATTATTATAGAAGAAACTTTTTTGTCTCCGCGAATTTCTTTTACAACGGAATTAAATTCCACACTGATTTTTGGATTTGAAAGTACCCGTTCAGCCACCGCCTTTTGTGCACGGAAGGAACTTTTTCTGTGAACTACAGTTACATGAGAACAAAGTGTAGAAAGATACATGGCTTCGTCGCAGGCAGAATCTCCGCCGCCAACAACAATTACATTTTTGTTGCGAAAGAAGGGACCGTCACAGGTTGCGCAGTAAGAGACACCCCGCCCTTCAAATTCTTTTTCACCTGGAACATTAAGTTTTCTGTGTCCTGCTCCTGTGGCAAGAAGAAGTGTGAGGGAACGGTAAAGACCCGAAGAAGTATTTACTAAAAAATCATTTCCGATTTTATCTATGGAAGAAACACTTGTCTGAATAATTTCTGCACCAAAAGCTTTTGCCTGTTCTTCCATAGAGCCAATAAATGAAGCGCCATCTACGGAAGGGAAAAGACCAGGATAGTTTTCCAGATGCATGATGTTAAGCACCTGTCCTCCGGGAAGTGACTGGTCAATTACAAGAGTTTTAAGTCCGGCACGTGAAGCATACTGAGCCGCAGAAAGCCCCGCAGCTCCAGCACCGATTATGATAAAATCGTATTCATTGTGTGGCAAAGGAAAATCCTATTTCCAGACAGATTTTCTGATGAAGGTTTCGTCTCTTTCGTAACCCACGCTGATGATGTCAACCGGAGTCTGAGTAAAGCCTTCAATGAACTCAATGTAAGCCTTTGCCTGTTTTGGCAGTTTGCGGTAGCTCTTGATTTCCTTAAGCGGAGTCTTCCATCCGTCAAACTTTTCAAGAACAGGTTTTGCATTGTTAAGGTCATCAATGTTTGCAGGGAAGTCTGTTACAATCTTTCCGTTGATTTCGTATGCAACACAAGCCTCAATCTGATCCATTGCATCATAAATGTCCAGGTGAGTAAGAACAAGTCCGTCCATGCTGTTTACACGGCAGGCATAGCGCAGGGCAACCAGGTCAAGGTAACCGCATCTTCTTGCACGACCTGTTGTTACACCGTATTCACGACCGGTATTGCGAACGTAGTCACAAAGTTCACCTTCGCTTTCGGCATTAAACTCTGTAGGCATTGGTCCGTTACCAACGCGGGTTTCGTATGCTTTGAAAACACCAAGAATCTTGTCAAGATCGTGGGGTCCGATTCCACATCCTGTTTCGGCACCGGCAGCACAGCTTGCACCGCTTGAAACATAAGGATATGTTCCTGAATCAATGTCCAGCATTGCACCCTGGGCACCTTCAAAAAGAATATTGTCCTTGCGGTACTCCCACATCTTTGCAGTAAGGTCTACCCTCATGCTCAGAAGCTGGTCACGATATTTGTTAAGGTATTCAAGGTCTTCGCCGTCAAACTCTGCCATCTTTTCTTTCCAGTCCAGGTCGGCAAGACGAAGTCCGTCACGGTGAGATTTTTCGCTGTAGGCAATTCCGATTCCGCTTCCGGTAGTTCCGATTGGTCTCTTTCTCTGAGAATCGCGGTCTTTGTCCATCTGGCGGTATTTTGGAAGAATAATGTGAGCACGGTCAGAAATGAAAACCCTGCCTTCCCAGTTAATTCCGTTTTCTTTGAGCATTGCAAGTTCTGCAAAAAGTTTCTCCGGGTCAATCACCATGCCCGCACCAAGAAACACTTTTTTCTCGGGGTAAAGGATTCCGCTTGGAACCTGATGAAGAGCGAACTGCTTTCCGTCAACAACAATAGTGTGTCCTGCATTTGGACCGCCGGCATAGCGAACCACATACTTGGCATCTTCTGCAAGGTAGTCTACAATCTTACCTTTTCCTTCATCGCCCCACTGGGCACCGATAATCACGACTTTCATTTTTCATGCGCTCCTGTTTTGGAGAGGTTTTTGCCCCTGCATACTATCACTTTTTAACTTTTTTGACCATAGGGGAGAAAAATAAGAGTAAAATTCATTTGAAAAAGCAGAAATTTGACCTTATAATATTAAAAGGTAGGATTTACTTATGTCAGATAAGAAAAAAACAAAGAAACTTACAAACAGACAGAAAGCTTCAAGGCTCTTTTGGGGAACATTAGGTCCTCTTTTGATTGTGATTGCAGTAGCATGCACTTCATTTGCCCTTATCTGCGGACAGATTATCCGCTACTACGTGAGGGCAGAAACTTCCCGCGCCATTGAACAGCTTAACGGAACAATCGTAACAGACCTGGACAAGTCCCTTCTTACAGTGGGAGATTTTGCAAACGTTGCATCCCTTACCCAGAATCCGGACGCACTGAATGTTCTTGTTCATGCAATGGGAAAAAACCTCACCTACGGAAGTGCCCTTTACTACGCTTCCGTTAATCCTTCCTATGGCAGGGGCGGTACCTTCCTTCACTCAGGCGACTGGCAGCCACCGAGAGGATGGGATCCTTCCACAAGAGGCTGGTACAAGGGTGCCATTGCCGCAGGTGGAGACATTCACTACGAATCCCCCTATATAGACGATGACACTGGAAAACTCTGCGTTTCCATTTCAAAAGCAGTTCTTTCTCCAAACAAAAGCATTCAGGGAATTGTTTCTGTAGACATTATAATGGAAGATCTTACACGCATGATTGAAGGAACAACAATTTCTCCCAACGGAAAACTTCATATCATCATGGAAGACGGAACCTACCTTACCCATACCGACAAGTCCCTTACCATGGCAGGGAACTATTTTGAAAATTCAAAAATTCCCTTTACAAAAGAAGAATGGCTTGACGGAAAACAGAAAGCCCACACTGCCCTCACTGAATATTTTGCAGTAGGAAGAATCGGTCAGACTCCCTGGTACATTGTGATTGAAGGTCCCCTTAAGGATTTTACAAGTCAGCTCTTGAATACGATTTATATTTTTGAAGTCCTGCTTGTTCTCTTTAGTATTGTTTCTTCTATATTTAATATCAAAACAATTCTAAACATGCGCAAAGATGAACAGGAGATGGGTAAAAAGATTTTTGGCGAAACCCAGAACCTTGTGGTTGCTTCAAAAGAAAATGCCGCTACCAGCCAGGACCAGAGTGCCGCAGTAAAAGAAATTGTTGCTACAATGGAAGACTCAAATGCCCTGTCTGAAAACATTTCTACAAAAATAAAAGACGTGTCAAAGATTGCACAAAAAAGTTCCGAAGATGTGGGCGACGGTGTTTCCTTCATCGAAAAAAATGTGGAACAGCTTCATGCAATTTTCAGTGCAAACCAGCAGACCATTGACGGCATGAAAGATTTAAGCGACAAGATTGAAAGCATCTGGGACATTGTTACCCTCATCAACAACGTGGCAGACCAGGCAAAAATCATCGCTTTTAACGCAGAACTTGAAGCTTCCAGTGCAGGAGAAGCAGGTAAATCCTTCCGCATTGTGGCAAATGAAATCCGCCGCCTCTCTGACGGAATCATTGACGGAACAAAAGAAATCAAAGAAAAAATCACGGAGATTCAGCATGCCTCTGACACCCTCATTCTTGCCAGTGAAAGCGGCACGGAAAAAATCAATGCGGGTTATGAAAATGCAAAAGACCTTCGCAGGAAATTTGAAAGCATAAAGAGTTCATCGGAAATAACTGCAGGAAGTGCAGAAGACATTACAGAAATCATCCAGCAGCAGACCGCCGCAAGTGAACAGATTCTTATTGCACTCAAGCAGATTGCAGCAGGAGTTGAAAACTTTACTGTTGCAACGGACAATATCTCTGCCTCTGCAGAAAACCTCCGTCTGCTTTCCGAAGAAATGAACAGCCAGCTTACAGAAGACTTGAACAAAAAGAAGTAGAGCAATGTACAGAGAACCTGAAACGTTTCTGATTTTTTCAATACTTGACTCTCACTACTCACTGCGCACAAGGGACATTCAGGAGATTATGCAGGAAACAAAAGTGCATGACCTCCCCTTTGTACCTGACTACATAGAAGGTCTTGTTAACTGCCGTGGCAAACCCTACACTGCGGTAAACTTTGCCCTCATGAAAAAAGAAGCAGACACACGGCCCATTGCCCAGCAGACATATCTTGTTTTTAAGAGGGAGGACGAACAGCTTTGCATACACATTTCAAACATCGATTTGTTCTACGAAGCGGAAGAAGATGATGTTACCGAACGGGGCGTTAAATTCAAAAACAGAGAAATTCCCTTCTTTGACACAAACAGTGTGATTGCAAAACTCAGAAAGGATTTAGGATATGAGTGATAAAAAATACAGGATCGTTATAGCAGATGACTCAGCCATAATTCGCGGACTACTGGAAAAAGCCTTCGGCAGGGAAAGTGATTTTGAAATTGCCGCCTCTGTTTCAAACGGAAGGAAGGCCGTAGATTTTGTCCGTGACAATCCTGTTGATGCAGTTGTAAGTGACGTAGACATGCCTGAAATGAACGGGCTTGAATCGCTTAAAATCCTCACGGAAGAGTTTAATATTCCTGTTGCAATTTTTTCTGAGAATATAGCAAATAAAAATGAGGCTCTGGAAAGGGGGGCACTCCTTTTTGCACTAAAGCCTCCCCTCTCTGAGTTTAAAATCCAGAACCTGGAACCCCTTATCAAAAAACTGAGGGAAAAACTTTCCGACAAGGTTACTTCTTCTTCGCAACCTTCACCTTCACCAGTTTCTGCAAAGTCAGATGATTTTTCAATTAAAGAGTTTGCAAAAGATGCTTCCCTTACACACAAAAAAATAGAAAAACAGCAGGAAGGAGAATACAAAATACTCTGCATTGGAGCGTCCACTGGTGGTCCGAGTGCAGTACAGGCAGTTCTTTCCGGCTTAGACAAGGACTACCCTCTTCCCATTCTCTATGCCCAGCATATAGACACAGGAAGTGATTCCAAGATGGCTCTGTGGTTTAAAACCGTATGTTCCAACATTCCCTTTAGTCTTGCAGAAGACGGAGAAGTTGCCCGACCCGGTCACGTTTACATGGCCCCCGCAGATGTTCACCTGGTAATTGATTACATAAACTCACAGGGACTTCCTGTTTTAAAACTTTCTCATGAACCCGAAGAACATTTTCTTCGTCCTGCCGTAAACAAACTTTTCCGTTCTGCCGCTCACTTTTACAAAGAAGGTGTTCTTGCAGTTCTCATGACAGGAATGGGCCGTGACGGAGCAGAAGGCTGCCAGTCTATTGTAAAAGAAGGCGGTTTTACCATTGCAGAAGACGAAAGCACCTGTGCAGTGTTTGGAATGCCAAAAGCGGCAATAGAAATGGGAGCGGCAAAAGAAGTACTGCGCCGTGAAAAAATTGCAGAAAGGCTGTGGGAACTTTCTTAGGAAGAGTGCTATGGTGTTAAACGAAGAAGACTTTAACAGAACAATAGACCTCATCAGCAGTAAGTCCGGCATTCTTCCCAGAGAAACTCATGCAGCAGGAATCCGTCATTACATAGAAAAACGCATGACTGACCTTTCACTGGAAGAGTATTTTCCATACCTTCTTTCCCACACAGAAGAAATAGAAAATCTCATAAACGGTTCAACAATTAACGAAACATATTTTTTCCGTGAAGAAAAACAGTTTGAGTTTTTGCGTGATAAAGTTTTCCCGGAACACAAAAACTTTAACGGAAACAGAATTAACATCTGGAGTGCAGCCTGTTCTACCGGAGAAGAAGCCTATTCACTTTCCCTGCTTGCAAAAGCCTGCAACATGAATGCAAGACTCACGGCAAGCGACATAAACACACAGGTACTGAACATCTGTAAGTCCGGCATTTACAAAAAGAATTCCATACGCACTGTTGACGGAGCAAAGTTCCATCATCTTCTTGAACCTTTTAAAAATGAAGAAGGCTCCTACACTTTCAGCAGGGAAATAATAAATTCCATTGAACTTAAAAAAATCAATCTCACGGAAAGTTTTCTGCACCCGGAAAATCTTCCGCTTAACCAGCATGTAATTTTTGTAAGAAACGTTTTTATATATTTCAGCAGAGAAATGCGGGAAAAAATTCTTAAAGTACTTGCACAAAACTGCCTGTGCGAAGGAGGTTTCCTTTTTGTTTCCATGAACGAAATTGCAGGAATTGACACCTCAATCATTCCTGTCGAATTAAAAAAATGCATGGAAGGAAACATTTTTTACTTTAAGAAAACCAGCGGGGAGAAGTCCTGATGAAAAACATAGAGCCGGCAATTAAAGAAAAATTTATAGAAGAAACTCTTTCCCTTGCTTACTTTATAAAGGACAATCCTTATAAAGAGTACGAAGTTCTGCGTTCCTTGAGCATTACAAAAGACAGTGCGGAACTTCTGGAATATAATTCCATTCACAAACTCTACGTTGCCCTCGAAGACATATACAAAGCCCTCTGCGATAATGTAATTGCACTTTCGGACAATCTCCTTTACCTTATAGATGTTGTCTGCGATAAAATTACCCTCTGTGCAAACTGCATTAAAGAAGACAAGCCCTTCCCCAACGAAGAAGAAATCAGACAGTGCATACTTTACTGCGACAAGGCGGTTGCAAACGAAATCTTTGACATTGATGCAATTGCAAAGCACCACTTAGGACTTACTGCACGGGTCACGGAAGAAAGAAACAAAAGCTACACTGTAAAAGAAAACAAAAGCATTACCGTTCAGTCAGAGGCAATCAGTTCTGTTCTTACAAACCACGAAGAGCTTATTGCAAGAACTTATAAAATCGTTAACTCCATTGAAGAACTAAAAGTTCTTTCTGACAATCCTGAAAAAACAAAAATCATGGAACTGCAGCGTATTCTTGCAGGAGACATGCAGGTTCTGCAGAACGCCCTGCTTCTTGTGCACGACCAGATGCTTACCATTTCCGGTGACGAAACCCTTAGTCATCATCACACAGATTTTCATGGTTTCTTTGTTTATGCAAATGAAAAAAAATACATCATTCCCTCTGACTACATTGTGGATGTGGTGTGCGAAAGTTCACTTAATTATGCAAATGAACAGAATCAGATTTTTTATGAACGTCCACCTGACGAAGAAGGCGACGAGATAGAAAGGATTCCGGTGTATTCACTTTCTTCCCTTTTCCCTGGAACGAAAAAAACTGTTAAGGCAGATCTGGACACAATTCTTCTTGCAGAATACCAGGGGCAGAAAATAGGAATTATTGTAGACGTGGTGCATAAGTTTGCATACCTTGTTAAAAAACCCATGCCGGCCGCCTTTAGAAATTTCCCCGTTTACAAGGGAGTTTCCTATGATGAAAAATATAATCTTGTTCCCATACTTTCCGTTCCCGAGATAATGAGAAGGTTCCGTTCCCTGCGCGGTTACGATGTTAAAAAATTCGAAGCCTACACCCGCAGGCGAAAGTGGCGCATTCTTATTGCAGACGATTCAGAAACTGCACTTCAGATTGAAAACTCAATTATCCGGGCTGACACTGATTTTATTGTGGACAGTGCAAAAGACGGAATCATTGCCCTTGAAATGGCAAGAAACAAACAGTACGACCTGCTCATCACAGATGATGCAATGCCCCGC
>JAEEKM010000331.1 GCA_016282455.1 Treponema sp.
AAGGAACAATTACAAAGCATACCCTTACCCGTCGTCTTGCAGGCGGTTCACCTCCGGAAATAAAGGCAATCAATCTTTCAAAGGAACACAGAAGTGACTCCTCTCTTTCACGGGAACTTACTGAAGAAATTCAAAAAACAATCAGTGAAGGGCGTCAGGTAATTTTATTTTTAAACAGACGGGGCTTTACTCATTTTTTCAGATGCAACAGCTGCGGTTATGAAAGCAAATGCAAAAACTGTTCTGTAAGCATGACCTATCACAAAATTGAAAAAAGACTTCGCTGCCATTATTGCGGCTACACTATTTCTCCGCCACAGCAGTGTCCCGAATGCGGTTCACTTGATGTAGGCTACTCCGGCTTTGGAACTGAATATATTGAAAACGAAGTAAAGGCAAAGTTTCCAAATGCAAGAGTTGTCAGGGTAGACACAGACAGTCTTTCTCATAAGGGAGAACTGCAGGAAAAACTGGACGCCTTTAAAAAAGGAGACTACGACATTCTTCTTGGCACACAGATGGTTGCAAAGGGACTTAACTTTCCAAAACTAAAACTTGTTGGAGTGGTTCTTGCAGACACCGCCCTTCACATGCCTGACTTCCGTGCATCAGAAAGAACTTTTTCTTTAATCACGCAGGTTGCAGGAAGAGCCGGAAGATTTTTCCCGGACGGAAAAGTTCTTGTGCAAAGTTACACTCCTACTCTTGAGCCAATTGAAAAAGCAGTCAGTCAAAAGACAGAAGAGTTTTATAAAGACGAAATTGAAACAAGAAAGATTTTATCCTTTCCGCCTTTTACTCGACTCCTGCGTCTGGTTTTCAGATCAACAGTTCCAAATGCCGCACAGACTGCCGCCCACGGAGCTGCATCAATTTTACGGAGCACTGCCCCCAAAGACATAGACATCTTAGGTCCTTCTGAATGCCCCCTTGAAAAAGTTGCCCAAAACTGGAGGCATCAGATTCTGCTGAGGGGAAGAAACATAAACTCCTTAAGAAAAGCGGCAGAAATTCTTGTAAAAGGCTACGAAGCCCCAAAGAACGTTTACATCGAAGTGGACATTGATCCCTTAAACTTGATGTAATGAAAAAAGTATGATAAAATAAACTTTACGCGGAGGTTTTCATGAAAACAATAAAGGCTCTTTTTACCACACTTGCATTAAGCTGCACCCTCTTACTTGCAGTTTCCTGTGCATCAAACAAGAACCTTTCAGAAGAAAATGCTGAAAAAGAAAAGCCTCTTCCACCCCCACCCATGCTTACAGAAATGCCCGTGATTGATTTTGAAGGAGTGGGAATTAAATACGAGTTTGAGTCAATGCTTCTTTACCACTTCATTGTTGTTCAGGATATTACTGCCAGTGGTGCCTATGCAACAAAACTTCTTGACGAAAGTTCCACTGCAGAGGTAAAAGTCCGCTTTCCCGCAGGAACCTATGAATGCCTGCTTACAGAAAAAGCCTATGACAATGAACATTCTGCATTCTATGTTTTTGTAGACGGCATTGAACACAGGGTTTATCCTTCAAACCCGCCGCTTGGCAGCTGGGAACTTACAACCCGCTGCCCCATTTACTTTACGCTTGATGAACCCAGAACCGTTCATTTTCTTATTCAGGCAAACTCACCCAAAAAACTTGGCAACACACAGATGCTTCTTGACTACATTCAGTTTGTAAAGAGGGACTAGACTTTTATGGGCACTGCCGAAAAAGACGATAAAGTCCTTAGCGTTTCTCAGCTTACAAACCTTATTAAAACCATGCTGGAAGGTTCTTTTCCACTGGTACAGGTTAAGGGAGAAATTTCCAACTACAGGCCAAGTTCTTCAGGACACGTTTACTTTGTTTTAAAAGATACAAATGCTCAGCTATCTGCAGTGATGTTCCGTTATAATTCTGCAAAACTTGACTTTGTTCCAAAAGACGGAATGCTTGTGGTGGCAACAGGTTCCATAAGCGTTTACCCGCAGAGAGGCAATTACCAGATAATCGTTAACCAGATGTCAAAGGCAGGTACCGGTGACATTATGGAAATGATTGAGGAAAGAAAAAGACGTCTTGCAAACGAAGGTCTTTTTGACGGAGCAAGAAAAAGAAAACTTCCCTTCTTTCCACAAACGGTCGGAGTTGTTACAAGCCCCACTGGTGCAGCCCTGAGGGACATTCTTCGAATCAGCCAGAGACGAAACAGTAAAGTAAACATTACGGTTTTTCCTTCAATTGTTCAGGGAGAAGATGCGGCGCCCAGCATAATCCGCATGATTCAAATTGCAAACCGCTACCAGATGTGTGATGTGCTTATTGTAGGACGCGGCGGTGGTTCCCTGGAAGACCTGCTTCCTTTTAGTGATGAAGGCGTGGTTCGTGCAATTGCTTCTTCAAAGATTCCGGTTATCAGCGCAGTGGGCCATGACATTGACTGGGCTTTAAGTGATTTTGCCGCAGACGTAAGGGCAAGCACTCCTTCTGCCGCTGCAGAACTTGCAGTTCCAGAACTAGAAGCCATTACACAAAACCTTGAACAGAACAAAGATAATCTTTACCAGACCATAGAGGCCAGAATCCGTGAACTAAAGCTTATGGTGCAGAACTTTAAGCCTGAAAATCTTGAGATGCAGTTCCGCCGAATTGAAACGCCCGTTTTACAAAGGTTTGATTCTGCAAAAGAAGAACTGCTGGAAGTCATGGAAGATTTTATAAAAGATAAACGTGACAGAATACATGAGTGCACGCAGATTCTTGAAAGCTGCAACCCTCAGGAAATTTTCAAGAGGGGTTACTCTATGGTACGTGACGCAGAAAGCGGAAAAATAATCCGTTCAGGAAAAGACCTTCCTGTAAATGCGGAACTTATCATCACACCTGCAGAAGGAAGCATAAGGGCAAAAGTTATTGCCAGTAACTAGAAGGAGAAATAGAAATGAAAAATTTTGAAGAAAACTTAAGAAAACTTGAAGAACTCTCAAACGACATAAAAAGAAGCGATATTTCTCTGGAAGATGCACTTAAAGATTTTGAAGAAGGAATAAAACTTGCAAAGGGAATGGAAAAAGAACTTGATGCAATAGAAAGCAAAGTTCAGATTCTCATGCGTGCCCCTGCCGAAGAAGAGGAAGCCCCCAAGACAAAAAAAACTTCTGAAAAAACAAATGAAGGTCCGGTGCTTGACCTCTTTAACGGAAGTTCAGAAATAATCGGAACACGGAACGCTTAGTATGGAGAAAAATCCGGTTAGACTTTTAACTGCCCAGGTTGCAAGAAAAATTGCAGCAGGAGAAGTGATTGACCGCCCTTCGGCAATTGTGCGGGAACTCATGGATAATGCGGTTGACTCTGGTGCAAATAAAATAAGCGTTGAAATTACAGGCGGCGGCATTGAAAAAATCCGGGTCGCAGATAACGGCTGCGGCATGACAAAAGAAGACCTTGCCACATGTGCCCACCCGCATGCAACAAGCAAGATTCAGACAGAAACAGATTTACTTAATCTCACAACACTTGGTTTTCGTGGAGAAGCCCTTGCCTCCATGGCGGCAGTTTCCCGTCTTTCCATAAAATCAGGTTCCTGGTGCATGAACGCTTCGGTTACAGAAGACC
>JAEEKM010000332.1 GCA_016282455.1 Treponema sp.
AAAATAATCTGACTTCCAATACAGATGCCAAGAAGAGGTTTACCTGAAGCAGCCCAGTCCTTTAAGAAAGAATCAAAACCCGTAAGATGAAGCTGCTCCATGGCATACTTTGCTTCACCGTCACCCGGGAAAAGAATGCGGTCAACCTTTTGCAAATCCAGAGGATTTTTAGAAAGAATGTAGGGGGCACCAAGAGAATCAAGGGCACGTTCTACACTCTTAATGTTTCCTGCGTTATAGTCTACAATGCCAATCATGCAAGTCTCTTACTTTAGAAAATGTAGTACACGCTAAAGAAGTGAAGGATACTTCCTGCAATCACGAACATGTGGAAAATACCATGAGTCCACTTGTACTTTCGCATAAAGAAGAAGATTCCGCCAACCAGATAAACTGCACAGCCTAAAAGAAGCATTACCCTGCTGAAAGTATTTAAGGGAGCAGAGAGGGAAGAAAGTCCGAATGCAATGGTAAGTGCAAGTCCGATTACAATGTAGGTAAAGACAGAAAAACTTCTGAGGCGGGCACCAAAGACAGAGTAAAGGGCAATGAAAACAAGTGTAATGCTCCACACAAGGATGAAAGTAAGAAGTCTTGCTTCTGCAGGAACAAGAGTCAGAATGTAAGGAGTGGCTGTTCCCGCAAGCAGAAGATAGATTGCATTGTGATTAAACACAGAGAAAACTCTTCTTGCAGTAAGGGCAGTAATGGCATGGTAAAGGGTTGAGAAAAGATAGAGCACAAACATGGAACTGCCAAAGAGTGTCACTCCGGTTACAATTACAGATTTATTGAACTCTGCAGGTGTGTGAAGAGCGGCTTTAATGATAAGAAGAACAATTGCTGCAACAGAAAGACCTGCTCCAATACCGTGGCTTACGGAATTAAATATGTCTTCTCCCAGTGTATACTGACGGGGCTGACGGGCGTTGTATGCAAGACGGGCATTTGCCTTTTGCAGGCGCAGTGCCTTTTTCTGTTCACGTTCTGCTTCTTTTGCCTTAAGGCGTTCAGGGTTGGAATTGTATTCCATTTTCACTTCGCGGATTTTTTCTTTTGCCTGAGCCTTGATTGTTTTTATTGCAGCCTTACGTTTTGCAGCGAGAGATTTGCGTGTAATGCGTGCGGAAATATCTGCCATAGAATTACTCCTTTTTTTATGCAGCGTCCTTCAGCACATGGCCGAAGTTTTTAAGATAGTCGATGAATGAAACATAAGCGAGCAGAACACAAACTGCGTAGAGCCCGTATCCGATATATTTTAGAAGATCCATTGCACCATTGTTCAGTCCCCAGGCAGAATCAAGACCTGTCCATGTAAGGGAAGCGAGAACCAGTGAATAGAATTCTGCAACCACATACATAACGGTTTTAAATTTTCCACCCTTACGGGCCGCAATGGCAGTACCGCTTTTTGCAGCAACCATGCGGAGAAAGTTCTGGGAAAACTCTCTGTAAATGATGAGAATTAAAAGAGGCAGGGGACAAAGACCTGCGTAGGTAAAACAGACAAATGAAGAGAGATGAAGGAAAACATCTGCAAAAGGATCAAACATTTTACCAAAGTCGCTTACCTCGTTGTGTTTTCTTGCAAAGTGTCCGTCAAGAAAATCTGTAAATTCAGCAAAGGCCAGCATGACAATAGAAACGCATGCACAGAGAACGGGAAGAATACTTCCAGGGGCAGCATGAGTCCACTCTGGCAGGAAGAAAATGACGAAGAAAATCGGGGCGGCAATAATGCGCACCAGTGTAAACTTATTTGAGGTTTTCATGCTGTAAGTATAGTCTCTTTTTGAATATATGGCAATAAGCAGACTTTTTGCACCAGCGGTTTTTACTGGTAGGTTTTAAAATCCTGCACTATGCTTATTGCATTCCTTATTTCACAGGAGGGAAGAATTCTTGCAGCGGTCTGAACTGCCTGTTCTGCAATGCTGATTGAATCTGCCACTCCCTGAAGGGTAATCACATTTCCATCCACAGAAGCACGAAGGAAATTTATATTCAGTTTGTAATCAAAGATGAGCTGGTTTACAACGCACTGGGCCTTAAGCATGCGCTCAATTCTTTCCTTACCAAGACGGTCTCTTTCCGGAGTAACATGATTTTTTACCAGCGTCTCTATAAGAGAAACACACTCGTCTATGGAAAGGCGAGCTGTATTTAAGGTGAGCATAAAGTGCTGGGCATTTTCGTTTTCTGAGTTAAAGAAACTTTTGTGAAAGCCGCGTCTGTTTGCATCACTTTCATCTATGCGCTGCTGGGCTTTTTTGTCGTCCCAGTCAAATTCTTTTTTCAGACGGGCAAGTCTTGTTTTGTCATCAGAAACAAAACGCAGGGGAACAAGATTTTCTGCTTCTTCAAGAATGATGGATGCACCGCGGCCAATGAGTATGCAGTTACCCTTTGACGCTGATTCAAGAACCGCCCTCTGAAGATAGTAAAGATATTCATCCCTCTCTTTAGAAAGACTTGCAAAAAACTTTGGTCTTCGTTCATCAAACTTTAAAAGTTTTTCCTGGGGGAAACCCAGTTCAACAATGCGAGCCTCTGTTTCTTTACGTCCCACAAAGGTATAGCCCAGTTTCTTTGCAAGGGCAGCTGCAATTTCGTCCCCCAAAGCCGCAACCTGTCGTGCAATAGTAATAACTGCCATAGAATCCTCCTCAGGAACTTCAGTCTTTTCTTTTCCTTATTTCTATTATAAACTGTAAATGCAAAACAGTCAAAATTTTTTTGGAGACATTCATGGAAACAGATGAAAGCAGACTCAGATGGAAAGAAAACTCCCGTAAAGAAATTCTTAAGACAAGGGTATTCACTGTAACGGAAAGACAAAGCACAAGCCCCGACGGAAAAGAAGGTACCTACATTGTAAACGATGCCCCTGACTGGGTGATTGTTCTTCCACTCCACGGAGAAAATTTTCTTATGGTAAGACAGTGGAGGCACGGAGAAAAAAACTTGAGCTGGGAATTTCCTGGTGGTGTTATTGACGAAGGAGAAGTACCGGTAGAAGCGGCAAAGCGGGAGTTAAAGGAAGAAACTGGAGCAGAAGCCGGAAAACTTACCCTTTTGGGAAGCATGAATCCAAACCCTGCCCTCTTTTCAAACCACGTACATATTTTTCTTGCAGAAGAACTTACTTTTTCCGGAAAGCAGGATCTGGATGCAGATGAATACATCCAGTATAAGGAAATGAATAAAAAAGAAGTGTTTAAACTTTTAGGAACAAAAGATTTTCCCCACGCACTCATGGCAAGTGCAATGGGGCTGTATCTTGCTAAAAGTTTGTAGACATTTCAATATCAAGCACAGGAAGTCCTGCAGAAAAACTCCAGCCGGCCTTCATGCCAAAGGTTCTTCTTCCCATAGGAGATGCAGGACCTCCGCTGTTGTATGTTCCGGTGAACAAAAGTTTAAGACATAAAGAATCAACATAAGTTTTGTTTGACCAGTCACTTACATCAGAAACAAAATTCAAAATACCAAGACTTCTGTTTTCCTGAGCAAAGTAAGACTCATAGGAAAGAGTGCAGAAGAATCTGTTAAAGTAAAGGGGGAAGAAAGTAAGTCCCTTTTGAATTTCCGTTGCAAAAAGTACACACTCCCCTTCTGCAGTAAGGAAGATTGTGTTAGTAGGATAAAGAGAGGCTTTAACAATCAGCGGCATATTGAAGGTAATTCCGTTGCCAGTAAAAATCGGGAAAAGCCAGGGCAGCTGAAGTTTTAACAGGGGAGAAATCTGATGTATAAAGTTAAACTCTTTATCCTGCAGACTATAGGAAAGAAAATCATAATAACTGACATTTGCTACAAAAACAAAACGTTCGTAAACGCCTGCTCCTGTGTTTGCAGAATATGCCCACTGCATTGCAAAAGCTGCCTGATTTATTTCGTAGGGTTTTGTGTCGGTTACAATGGGGCGGAAGATATCTACCCATAAAAAATCTTTTGAAACATCATGGCGTCTTCCGACAAAGTTCATGTCAGAGAATGCAAAGGAAAGATAAGTGTGGGGAGTCAGGTTGAAGTTACTGCTCAAAGAAAAAGAAGTTGTGTTCTGCAGAAAATCAAGAGCCTCAAACAAAAGACTGTTTGAAAGTGCATAAGAAAAAACTGAAGTATCATTTACTCTTGAAAGTTCAGCACTTGCCCCCCAGACACCGCTTGTATTATCATAGCCGCCCTGAAGAGTAAGTGTATCAGAATCCCAGGGGTTTGAAGTCTGCCAGGTAAAACCAGGAAATGCAATATAGTTAGAACGCATTCCGGTATTATCGTAAACAGACATGACTGCGGCAGGAAGAAAGAGTCCCCTGTTCCACAAATATTTTCTGTAGGCTTTTGAATCTAACTCATAGTCAGGAGAAAAAACATAGGCTCCGTTTATTTTTGGATTCTCTTTTTCAGAAAGTTCTTCATCATTTTTTTCAGAAGAAAGCTCAGAAAGAAAATTCTCAGTTTCCATTACAAAAACTTTATGACGGGTAACAAAGTTTCCTTTAAAGAAAACCCTTCCGTCAGAAAGCATGACAGGATTGTAAACTCCGCCTGAAATATCTTTGTTCTGAATTTTAAAAGTTCCCTCTCCGTCAGAAGAAAGAGAGAAAAGTCCAAGTCTTGGGAAAGTATTTTCATCTGCCCAGGAGAAGGTAAATGTTTTTTTCTCTGACTCAGAATCCGAAACTGCAAAGGAAGGTGCAAGATTCTGAATGCGGGCATTGGGTACAGGGAAGGTAAAGGTTTTAAAACTTTCTTTAGAAAAACTTATATCACAAAGTTCAACAGAAAAAGAAAGATTTTTTTTGTGAATGAAGGCAATATTTCCCTCTCCTGCATCAACAATGGAAGTAACTGAATCTCCCATGGGAAAATCAAAGGAGGATGTTTTTTCAAACGAAGAGATGCGTCCCCTGCCGTCAAGAATAATTTTTCTTACTTCAAGAGTCATAATCTGTGACTTAACGAAAACTGAGGCAAGAAAATATTCTCCGTCTTTTATTACAATAGTTGAATCCCGCACTCCGGTAAGATTTAACTTATGAAAAGAAGATGAGGCAATATCATAGACAGACACTTCTGTTTTAGAAGCGGCGTGATTATTGCAGATGCTGTTGACTGCAAGAAATTTTCCGTCGGAAGAAAGAGAGATGCTTTCTATTAAATTGGATGAAAAAAGTTTTTTAAGTTTACCGTCATAAAGATAAACATTGCCGGTGGGGAACTCTACAAAAGCAAGGGAATTTTTAGCAGCAGAAAAAGAATCGTACCTCCAGGAACCTTTTTTGTTTTTGAAAAAATCAGGCTCAGAAATATTTTTTTCTGCAAGAGGATTTGCATTTATTTCGGGAGTGTAAACTGTGTTTTTAAACTCCTTCCATTCTTCTTTTATTTTTTTTCCATAAACATGTTCAAAACAGGTTGAATAAGTTAAGGGACCAAAGTTTACGGCTGTATACCAGAAGCGGGCATATTTTTCCATTCCGTATTTTTTTTGCAGATACTCAGTAAAGGGACCTCCAAAAGCATAACTCAAACTGTTAGCGGGAAAAGTGTCCCGGCTTCCTGTAACGTCGGCATAAGAAGGAAAAGTATTCTGAAGTTTTGACTGACGGATTGTATGCAGATAAAAACCATCGTGCAGGCGGCCTGCTCCACTTTTACTTTCCTCTGCAACTGCAGCGCCTTCTTTCATAAAAGAGGTCATTACAAGATAGTCACCCCAGTTAAGAACATCTCCAAACACATTCTGAATAAAGAGGGCTTCTTTTCCCCGCATGTTTATGGAAATTGCATGAGTGAGTTCGTGTTTAAAAGTATCGAGCAGACCCTGGTAAAAAACATTCATGCTGTCATCTGGCATTGTGTCAAAGAGAACGATGTGGTTGTACCAGGCGTTTGTGTAATAGGCATTGTAAACATCTGTAGCAGTGGTAATTACAACAGGCAGCCTGAAATAATTTTCAAGACTGTAGTCTGCAGCAATTTCCTCATATATAGAGTCAGCATTTTGTACAAGAAGGGAAGCAGAACTTTCCCTTTCCTGCGGATAGATGATGTCAAAATATTTTGTAGAAACTATGCGCAGATCTTCTGCACCCGCCATGAATCCTGCATGAGCATAAAGACTCTGTGAAAAAAACACTGCAAGAAGTAAAACCAATGCGGCTTTAACAGATGCTTTAATGCCTTTCATTTTCTCTCCTTCTGATTATTGCAAAAAAAAAGGAGCTGCGTATTGCAACTCCCAAAGGCGTCAATCGGAATCGAACCGATGCATAGTGGTTTTGCAGACCAGTCCCTTACCACTTGGGTATGACGCCGTATATGGTCTATGTTATCAAAAGCGAATATTTTTGTCAATGGGTATAAAACACACTTCTGCCGCCAGTTTAAGGTTCCACTTGATTTTTGAAAAACTGCCTCCGAGTGTAAAGGAAAAATCTGTCTGGGCGGAGTGAAAGTTTTCTTTTTTGAATGTAATTTTTTCTGAAAGGGAGACTGACTTTAAATGCGCAGGACTGACTCTTTTTTTTGTTACAGGCGAGAGGCTTTGCGAAAAAGTGAAGGTGTCCGTATAATTTTCTTTTGAAAAAGAGAGACTGCTTTTGGAAGAGAGTTTTCTGTTTTTTGCGCTGAATAAAAGTTTTCCTGTATAGGTGACCTCTTCATCTTCTGTGGAAAATTTTACTCCGTTAAAAAAACTAAAGTTACATCTTCCGCAGGTAAGGCTGGTGTCAAAGCGAAGGCTGTAGTTCTGGTAATACCGGCTTAAGCGTTTTTTCGTTTTACAAAAGTCAGCATTAAAAAGAAGCCCGCTTTCAAAAAGTATTGTTCCCGGTGAAAAATGTATCTGCGGGTTTAACTGGAACTGCAGGTAGGGTTTGGGCATGGAGAGGTCAGGGCAGATAAGATTTTTGTCAGAAAGGAAAGTGGCGGTATGTAAAGTAAAATGCTCTGTTAAAAAAGAGGCGTAAGCCCTCATCCAGAAAGCGGCAGTTTGGAAGGGATGTTCATGAAGTCCAAGGGCTGCAGAAAAACGAAAGTTTTGAAAAAGAAGATTTACTTCACTTTCCATAACTCCATAATTCTTTTCTGGAAAAAAGGGAAAATCCTGATACCATGAATCTGTATTTTTTTTGCCAAGCAGGAAGGATGCCCATGTAAAGGAAAAGCTTCCGTTAGGCATCCATGAGAAAGAAAAGTCCCGGAAAAAACTTGCATACCCTTCTCCCTTTAAGGAAAATGCAGACTCAAGTTTGGGAAACCAGTGTAAACTACCACAAGGAGAAAGATTTATTGCAAAGGAAATGTCCCTGTCACTCCCGTTAAAGGCAGGAAGTGAAGGAGAAATACCGGGGGTTAGAAAAGGCGCTTTATGCAGGGCTGAGGGAAGAGAAAGAGATGGATTTTTCATGCGGGATATTGCCTGTGAAAAAGTGAGTTTTCCGGAAAGCACTTCAAGTTTAAAAGGTAAAGTTTTATTTAAGAGGCTGACTTTTGCACCCCAAAGAAAAGACTTATTGTTTAGCGAAACAATCCCTGTAAAAGACGAAAGATTTAATCTTGCCCCTGCGTTCCACTGCTCCGGAACAAAAGAAATATCTTCTTTTGAAAACTTCCATAAACCTTCGGAAGAAATCTCCAGTGAGCGGAAGACGGAAGCTTTTGCAAAAGAAAAGGGGACTTCTGCAAGCGGGAGAATCAGAATCAGCATAAAATAGGCTATGGGCTTAAAAAAATTTTCTCTCATATATATTTAATGGGGGTTGAAAGGGTCAAAAGTGCAACAAACATATAGAAAAAAAACATTTTTTTTGTTAGTATGGCTTATCAATTCACATTCATAGAGGAAAACTATGGCTACAAAGATTTCATGGAACAACCTGAACAAGGCTGAAAGTTTTAAGGAACTTAAATCTCTTAAAGATGCAGTTTCACTTAAGAAGGTTCTCAAAGGTGCCTCAGGGGCAAAGCGTGTTGCAGAAAGCACAATCCCAATGGGTGCAGGACTCACCTTTAACTATGCGGCAAAGCAGGTTGACAAAAAGACTATCGCTGTCTTTAAGAAATTGGTCAAGGAACAGCAGCTTCTTGAAAAATTCGAAGCCCTCTATAACGGTGAAGTGGTGAACACCGGCGAGAAGCGCATGGTTCTTCATCACCTTACACGCGGTCAGCTGGGAAATAAAGTTGTTGCAGACGGTGCAGACAAGAGAGAGTTCTATGTTGCCCAGCAGAATGCAATTGCTGACTTTGCAGAAAAAGTTCACACAGGAAAAATCACCAACGAAAAGGGTGAAAAATACACAACAGTCTGTCAGATTGGAATTGGTGGAAGTGACTTAGGTCCACGTGCAATGTACCTTGCTCTTGAAAACTGGGCTAAGGCAAACAAGACATTCAAAATGGATGCAAAGTTCATTTCTAATGTTGACCCCGATGATGCCGCTGCAGTTCTTGCTTCTATTGATATTGCAAAGACAATCTTTATTCTTGTTTCAAAAAGCGGTACTACTCTTGAGACCCTTACAAACGAAAGTTTTGTAAAAGATGCCATCAAAAAGGCAGGACTTAAAGTTGGCAAACACATGATTGCAGTTACCAGTGAGACAAGTCCTCTTGCAAAGAACCCTGACTACATGGCCGCTTTCTTTATGGATGACTACATTGGCGGACGCTACTCTTCTACTTCTGCTGTGGGTGGAGCAATCTTAAGTCTTGCTTTTGGTGCAGATGTTTTTGCAAAGTTCCTTAAGGGAGCCGCTCAGGAAGACAAGCTTGCAACAGAAAAAGACATTACAAAGAACCCTGCCCTCATGGATGCCCTTATTGGTGTTTACGAGAGAAATGTTCTGGGTTACCCCTCAACTGCAATTCTCCCCTACTCACAGGCACTTTCACGTTTCCCCGCCCACCTTCAGCAGCTGGACATGGAGTCTAACGGAAAGAGCGTAAACCGTGACGGAAAAAATATTTCTTATGTTACAGGTCCTGTTATTTGTGGTGAACCCGGAACTAACGGTCAGCATTCTTTCTACCAGCTTTTGCACCAGGGAACAAATGTTATTCCTCTCCAGTTGATCGCTTTCCAGAAAAAGCAGTGCGGTAAGGATGTAACAATCCAGGGAAGCACAAGTCAGGAAAAACTTTCTGCAAACGTTGTTGCCCAGATTATTGCCTTTGCCTGTGGTAAGGATGATGAAAATCCAAACAAATACTTTGCAGGCGAGCGCCCTTCAAGCCTCATCTACGGTAAGCAGCTTACACCAGAGAGTCTGGGTGCCCTTCTTGCCCACTATGAAAACAAAGTAATGTTCCAGGGCTTTGTATGGAACGTGAACAGTTTTGACCAGGAAGGCGTACAGCTTGGTAAAGTTCTTGCAAAGACTGTACTTTCAGGCAAAATGGACGGTGCCCTTAAGGCATTCGCTGATTTACTGATTAAATAATTCTTTAGAGGGAGAGGATGCCTCTGCTTACCAAGCGGGGGTTTCCCCTCCCCTATGACCCCACGGCTTCCCGGCACGTTTTTTTTGAGTCCTGGTTTTTACACCTGTCGAAAGGCAATGACCGCAGTGTTACAGCTCATCAAGACCTTTACTACTGTGCTGGTGGTCTGGTTCTTCTACGAGAAAATTGTTTTAAACGT
>JAEEKM010000333.1 GCA_016282455.1 Treponema sp.
AACAACACATATTTCACTGATGGCGGCAAAATATTTCTGCGGCAGACTTCTTATATTTGAAATCTGTCCCATAAGTGGTCTGTACTTTGAAGGAAGCCTCATGCCGTCCTGAATCTGCTCTAAGGGAAGACCTGAAACAAGTGGCATGGAACTGTCCGAAGAAAAACCGGGAACAGAAAATACTACTCCGTTTTTGTCAATGAAGAAGGAAGAACTTCTTTCGTTAACGCTTGCAATGGAACGTGCAACTGGAAGTCTCTCCTTAACATGAACACTCACTCTGTCTGGAAAATGCTTGTCTACACTCACGCTTTCTATTGCAGACACGGAGCTTAAAACAGAAGCAGCCTTTGCCGTGTCAAACTGCATCCAGGAAGAAGAAGGTGCAGTTTCTGAAAGGAGAATGTTCAGGTCCTTTGCATTAAGCAGCTTAAGTCCGTGAAACTCTACCTTTGCCGGAGCAAGACAGGGAATTACCAGCGTGTAAAGAAGGCCTTCTACTAAAAGCAGAATGGCAAGAATTGAGACAATTACTTTTAAAAGAACAACTTTTTTATCGCGGCCTGAATCTGATTCCTCCTCAACGGTGCTCAAACCCATCTGAAATCCCGCATAGGTACCATCACTCATTTTCCACCACCACTCCATTAAAACTTTCTATATCATTATTTTCTAAATACACATTCATTTCTTCTTCCTCGTCTGATTCACAGTGAGAGGCATTCATTGCAAAGCCGCACATGCACAGAGTCATGAGCAGGGAAGTACCGCCTGAGGAAAAGAAGGGAAGAGGAATTCCAGTTGTTGGAATTGCACCGCAGACCACTGCAATGTTCACCAGAGACTGGGCAAGAATACAGGTTACGCAGCCAAAAGATGCAAGTGAGGCAAAACGGTTTTCACAGGTAAAGGAAATTTTGTAGCCCCTTACTGCAAAAAGAACCAGTACTGCCATGTAGGCGACAACTCCGATAAGTCCCATTACATTTGCCCAGCCTGCAAAAATGTAGTCAGACTGAACTTCTGGAATGCGGTAAACGTCATCCATTCCGGCACCCATTCCGTTACCCCAGAAACCGCCCGCTGTAATTGCACGACAGGCCATGTACTGCTGGTAACCGTAAGTGAGCTTATATTCATCCGGTTTAAAAAACGCAAGAAGCCGCTCAATGCGGTAGGACTCAATGAAAATTACAAATGCAAAAAGTGCAAGCCCCAGAATGATTATGGGAATAAGCCAGACCAGCCTGTCTCCTGCAACAACAAAAAGACTCGTTCCCAGAACAAAAATAAAAAACGCCGTAGACAAATCTTTTTGCAGAATGATTATTCCTACAAAGCACAAAAGTCCCGCAAGGGGATAAACAAACTCCTGCTGTTCTCCGTTTCCTTCACGTGCCTGCTTGTCAAATAGATTGGCAAGGAAAAGCACAACCGCAAACTTTGCAAACTCCGAGGGCTGGAAGGTTCCAAGGAATGGAATACTGATCCAGCGGGGAGCACCATTGTACCTGCCGCCTATTCCGGGAACAAGGGTCAGTATACAGAGCAGAAGCGTTCCTATTACAACAACGGGCAGTGCTTTTCTTATTACACGAATTGGTAAAAGGGCAAACACAACCATTGCAGCAAGAGCAATTGCAGACCAGATTAACTGGCGGTTAAGAAAATAAAGCCTGTTTCCAAAAAGGCGCTGTGCTGTTCTTCCAGAGCAGACATAAAGGGTAAATAGTCCCAGACCCCAAAGGAGAATGACACTTACAAAAAACAGAACGTCCCCCCTCCTCTTGTAGTCTACGGGACGATCCGCCGCAAATACGAACCGGCTCAAGAAAGCACCTCCTTTTCAAGAAGGATTTTTGTAAGGCGTTCCAGAGAAAGTCCACGGGATGCTTTTATGAGAACAATATCTCCCTGGGAAAGTCCCATGGAAAGAAGAGTATCTTTTACTTTTAAGAGAGTTTCATCATCTTTTGTTTCAAAGGCTCTGGTATTTTTATTTTCCTTACACTCTCTGTAAGCGGCCTGCATTTCTTTTCCGACAAAAACACAGGCGTCGATAGAATGTTTTGAAAGAAAACCATTTACAAGAGCACCGGTTTCTGCATGTTCTTTTTCTGAATCGTCTCCGAGTTCCAGCATGTCACCGAGCACGCAGAACTTCTTTTTATCTCCCTGAACGGATGCAATAAAGTCCAGTGATTTTTCCATGGAGTCAGGGTTTGCATTGTAGCAGTCCTGAACCACAGTGTATTTTCCTTTGATTACCTGTGAACGGCCGAACATTGGTTCCAGGGAAGAAATACCTTCTGCAATTTCTTTTGAAGAAAGACCCAGAACTTTTGCAAGGGCAACCGCTCCAAGTGCATTCTTAAAATTGTATTTTCCAGGAAGTGCAAGATGAGCTTCGCTTCCGTCAATGCAAAAATAAGTTCCGTCAAGTCCACGGTCACTGACATTTGTAATGCCTTCACTTGCGCCGGGACCATACTTAACAATGTTTCCTGTAATCTGTTCTGAAAGGAAATCCGTAAAATCATCATCACATGGAATGACACCAGTTCCTATTCCCTTAAACCAGTCAAAGACATGTGACTTTTCGCGGGCAATATTTTCGCGGCTTCCAAGAAGACCTATATGGGCAGTTCCGATATTTGTTACGATTGCAAAACGGGCTTTTAACACGGCAGATATTTCTTCTATCTCGTGCTCCCTGTTCATGCCCATTTCAAAAATACCGGCCTCGTGTTCTTCACGGATTTTAAAAACAGAAAGAGGAAGACCTGTTTCACTGTTAAGGTTTCCTTCGTTAGTGATTGTATTATACTTCTGGCGGAGAATTGCCGCCATTATTTCCTTGGTTGTTGTTTTGCCGCTGCTTCCTGTTACTGCAATTTTAATAAGACGGGGAAAATGTTCCACGTAAGCGGCGGCTGCTTTTTGCAAGGCGGTGAGTGTATTTTCCACTGCAATAAAGAAAACATTCGGGTGTGCAAGAGAAAGACTTGTAAACATGCTTCCGTCTTTTTCATAATTTTTTAAACAGATAAATACAACACAGGCACCTTTATTGATTGCCTGTTCAATGTAAATGTGTCCGTCCTGTTTTTCACCGATAAGGGGAACGAAGAGAGTACCTTCCGTTACATTACGGCTGTCGGTCTGAACCTGAGAAAA
>JAEEKM010000334.1 GCA_016282455.1 Treponema sp.
TCCGCCTTTGCGGCACTGAGAAACAGGAGAGGTCTGTACTGCAGTAAAGCCTGCCTCCTTAATGTTCTGAAGATTATTTTTTATTGAATTAAAACTCCAGCAGAAAGCATGAAGAATTGCACCGTCTTCAATTTTATCTGCGAGTTCGTAAACTGCAAAGTTTGTGTCAGTTTCCGGGGTATCTGTGTCAGAATCGTCTTTACCGGTTTCGGGGGTATCTTTTCCACCAGTTTCTGTATCAGTTTTATCTTTGTCAGTATCTTCTGTATCCGTTCCAGTCTTGTCAGTACCTGTATTTTCCTTTGTCTGATTTGTATTTTCCGGAGAGGTTGAAATTGTACATGAAGAGAATGAGAAAACAAAGAGGAATGCAAAAAGTGCAAGGGCTGTCCTCTTGAATTTATTTAAGCCGATTTTTAAGCTCATTTTTTCCACCTTAATTATTGAAAGCAAGAGAGGAAGGCAGGCGGAATGAAAAAAACATATCCGTCTGCCCCGCAAAAATAAATTACTTTAGTTGTGTACCCATGGCATCCAGAGGCCTTCTTCTGAAAGAATCATCTGGGCTTCGTCAATGATTGTTTCATCAGGAAGCTGGTCGCCGTTTCCGTTATTAAAGATAACGTTTGCTGTTTCAAGTCCCATTGGCATGATGTAATAGTAAATTCCATTTCCAAAAGACTTCATCTTCTGTCCGGGCCATGAACCGTTTGTAACGGCACCATTGTCAAAGTAGGCATAAAGGTAGAAGCTTTCCCAGCCTGGTACAAAGCGTGAGTCGATTGCAACTACAGTCTGTCCTTCTTCCGGTCCGCCGAACTTTGCACCGCGTGCATCACGGGAACCATTCTTTGCAAATGTTGTTGTACATGCACTGAGAACCAGAGCACACAAACCAATTACCAAAGCAAAACCGAAACTCTTTTTCATCTTTCACTCCTCTTATTTTTTTTGTCCTAGTGACAAATTAAAAACTACTTCCAAAGTTTCCATTCTTTTTCACGGGTAAGAATTTTCTTCTCGCCTTTAGAAACAGAAATCTTATTTTCTTCACGGATAGAATTTTCGCCGTCAACGGTAATTCCTTCGTACTGGTTTCCGTTACCACCGCTTCCGTTGTTAAAGATTACGATTGCATCTTCAAGTCCGAAGGGAAGAACATAAGTCCACACTCCGTTCTCGTTCTTCATCTTTACTCCGGGCCAGCTTGCATTCATGCGCTCACCGTTGTTGTAGTAGGCATAGAGGTAAACCTGTTTCCAGCCGGGGAATGCAGCGGGATCCATGGCAACAATTGTGTTTCCGAGATAGACTTCCTTGGTGTACTCAAAAGTTTTTTCTGCTACAGTCTTTCCGGTTTCGTCATAACCAAAAACAGTGAGTTTTACTTTTTCATTGTTCTTAAGGTCCTGACCAAGAACTACGCTTTCTCCGTTCTGACCTGGAACTGTACGACCGTCATTGATTCTGTAACCGATTGTGGAAACTCCACGTCCAACAAGTTCTACAGTTATTGTTTCTGTTGCAAAGTTCTGTGAAGCCTTTGAAACGCTTACGGCAGGCTTAAACTTGTGTGCAGTAGATGAACCTGTTCTGTTGTAAACTACGGCAACCTTTCCGGCTTTTACACTGCCTTTTAGTTTTCCGTCAGCAACTGTAAAGCTTCCTCCGTAAACCTGGTCAGTGTAAGTTCCGTCTTCCACAGTGAGCATGGAAGCACCGTCAAGGACAACGTCTGTCTTCTTTGTGTTCACGATGATAAAGCCTTTTTTTCCGCGCTCAATCATAAGAACAGAAGTGTCTCCGTTTGGATTGGAAAGGGCTTCGTCTTCGTTACCCATATCGTTATGGAAGAAGTTTACTGCTACAACCTGTGCATCCCTGTACATGTCGCTTCCGGCAGGACCAACTTTGTTTTCTCCCCATGGAGTTGTAGAAGAGCTGCCCATTGGTCTGTCAAAGAAAAGCGGTGTACCTGCAGAACGACCGGCTACAATTGCCCAGGCCTGTATTGCCTGCTGTTCGTCAATTTTTTTGTAGCTTGCATCATTGCAGTAGTTGTCGTGGCTTTCAACCCAGGTAACAATATTGTTGGGGTTCACTCCCTTTGGAAGAAGATAGTCACTTACAAAACTAACGCTTACGTTTCTGAAGCTCACTGCATCACGAACGCGCATGCCGTAGAAACTTCCTGTTGTGTGCAGATTGTATTCCTTCTCTTCTCCAAAACGAATCTTGTGGTAGGTGGCAAGACGACTTGAATCATTGTCATCATAACCGCCGGCTTTAAGTGCAGGACTGTAAAGATGAGCACCACCTTCCTGAAGTACCTCACCGTACTGGAAGGTTGAACCGTTCTGTAAAACTACAGGCCAGAAATTTGATGCAAAGGAATTTCCGTAAGTGGCACTTGTATCATCCGGAAGTTCTACAAGTTTTGCTGCATCAAAACGGAAACCGTCTGCTCCGTCTTTTACACAAGTCTTAAGGAAGTTCTGCAGATAATTCTGAACAACAGGGTTCTGTGTGTTCCAGTCCCAGAGTCCGCTTAAGTCACGCTGGGTTTCAAGGTAACGGTCAGTTTCCCTCCAGCCGCCTTTTGTCATGTCGTGGAAAAGATCCTGCTTGGGATTATTCTTTTCACTAAGGGCTTTAATTCTCGGAGAAATGTACTCATACTCGCTGGTACAGTGGTTAAGCACAGAGTCTACAATTACCTTTACCCCATACTTGTGGGCTTCTTCACACATGGCCTTGAACTCAGCTTCTGTTCCAAGCTGATAGTTTCCGACCACATATTCTGTAGGCTGGTAGTGATACCACCAGGCACCGGTTCCTGCAATATCCAGTGCGGGAGTTTTATTGTCACTACCTACACGGCATTTCATAATGGGTGAAGTCTGAACGGCAGAATAACCTGCGGCTGCAATCTCCCCCATGTTCTCTCTGATGGTGTTAAAGTTCCAGCACCAGGCATGGAGAATTACACCATCATCAGTTTTTTTAGTAAGACCATTTTCCAGAAGTTCCACTGGGTCTTTTTTTGGGAAAGTCTCGGCTGTTTTTTCAGAAGCATTTCCTGTGGAAGCACATCCGGTTAAAAGAGAAGCAAGACTTCCTGCGGTAAGCATTAGGGCCAGTGCTCCCTGTCTGATATTTTTTTTCATACCTCTCTCCTACTTGCTGTTGTTCTTCATGTATTCGTTAAAGGCAGCTTCCTGAATAGAAAGGAACTTATCCAGACCCATGCGCTTAAGGCTTGCCATGTACTCGTTCCACTGTTCATCTACACCGCCGCTTGTTACCCATGAAGCCTGGTAGGTTGAAACATAGGCACCAATATCTGTGTAAAGGGAACGGATTTCTTCATGCTGCTTGATTGTGTAACTCACGTTGGGGAAGGCAGGAACAGCATACTTCTTCATTGTCTCGTTAAGCTTGAGTTTTGCAGCATCACCGCTGTCTGCCTCGTACTTAATCTTTGCGTTAAAATCATCGCCCACATACTTTGGACCAAAGTCACGCAGAGAACTTACCCATGCATAGGTGTCAGAAGACATTCCGTCGCGGGGTGCAAGAACGGTGTAGGTTCCGTCTTCATTCTTCTGTGTACCCACTCCGTAAGAACCATAGAAGTTCTGAATGGAAGCTTCTTCTGTGTAGAACTTGTCTGCCCAGGCAAGAAGTTTTCCAGGCTCACGGCAGGCACGTGTAATAAGGAACTCGTAGCGGGAGAAACCTGCATGGTCAGGGTCAGAAGAAATATAGCGGTTTCCGTCAGGACCCTTAAGGGCAGGAAGTGCCACATACTGGTCTGCATTAGGACCGAAGGTTGAATCAGCAGTCCATCCGGGAGCACATCCTACAAGTGGAATCTGATTCATGAGTTTTGCATCGCGGATAGATCCGTCTTCAGTAAAAATCTCTGCATCAACAAGACCTTCTTCATAGCACTCATGCATCCATGCAACGCCCTTTTTATACTGATCTGTTACAGGAAGGAAGACTGGCTTTCCGTCGCGAACTGCCATCATGGAAGTTCCGTCTGTTCCCACAGTTGTTCCGAAGGGAAGGCAGAAGAACATTACGCTGTTTGCATAACCTGCACCAAAAGGAATTTCATCATTGGGGTCTCCGTTTCCGTTTGCATCCTTTTCTTTGAATGCACGGAGTACATCCTGGAACTCTTTGTAGGTATCAGGCATTTTAAGACCAAGTCGGTCAAGCCAGGTTTTGTTAATGAACATCTGGTTCCACACGTTAAGGCGCAGAACTTTTTTTGCAGGGAGACCATAGATGTGTCCGTCACTGCTTGTTGCAAGGGCACGCATGGTTCCATCTTTTTCAAGAATCTTTTTAAGGTTGGGCATGTACTGGTCAATGTAGCCTTCAAGAGGAATGAAGAGACCTTTGTTAGAAAGCACCTCACCTTCTGTAAAACAGATTTCACCAAGGAAGGCATCAGGTAAATCACCGCCTGCAAGAAGAACTGCTTTTTTGTCAGCCCAGTCGGAGTTAAGGATTGTTCTCCAGGAAATATCAATTCCACTTTCTGCTGCTGCTTTGTCGGGGAAACCAGTGTGGTAGGCTTCACCCCAGTCAGCCCAGCGCACAGTGGCAACTTCAAATTCATTCTCACCGCGAACAACTTTCTGCTGTTTGGCACAGGAGACTCCTGCAAGCAATACAGCCGCACCTGCAAAACAGAGGGCCGCAATGTTTCCGATTACTGACTTCTTCATATAATTCCTCCTAATGGATTTTTTATACCAGTTAAAAATTTTATTCCTTTACTGCACCAATCATCACACCCTTGTTGAAGTATTTCTGCAGGAAGGGATAAAGCACCATGATTGGAAGGGTTGAAACAACAATAGCCGCATACTTCATCATGTCAGAGAGTCTGCGAAGTTCCATTGCCATAGCACCTGTTGCCGCACCAAGAAGCGACTGGTTTGAAATAAGAATTCGCCTGAGCAAAAGCTGCAGTGGCATAAGGGCATCATCATTCAGGTAAATGAGGGCGTTGAACCAGGAGTTCCACAAACCAACTGCCGTCCACAAACCGATTACTGCAAGCACAGACTTTGAAAGCGGAAGTGCAATCTGAATGAAATAGCGGAAGGTACTGCAGCCGTCCAACTGCGCCGCTTCCCACAAAGACTCAGGAAGATTTGATTTAAAGAAAGTTCGTGCCACAATGATGTTGTAGGTTGAAACAGAAAAGGGAATGACCATTACCCAGAAGGTATTTAAAAGACCAAATCCCTTTACAACAAAATAAGTTGGAATGAGACCGCCGCTTACAAACATTGGAATTAAATAGAAAACATTTATTGCCCTGCGTCCGTAAAGTTCTTTGCGGGACATTGCAAAACCTGCCGGAATATTTACAACCAGTGCAACAAGAGTTCCCACTGCCGTATAAACAATTGTGTTTCCGTAACTGGTCCAGATTAATTTCTGTTTAAAGAGTTCACGGTAACCGCCAAAGTCCCAGTGTTTGGGAAGAAGCCACACTTCTCCGTTTGCAATATCTGCGGGATTTGAAAAAGAAGCAATAATCACGAACCAGAGAGGATAAACCACGATGATTATCATGAGAATTGCAATTAAGTAAAAAAGATACTGAGCAATTTTGTCGCTGTGTGAAAGTCTTGTTTTTCCCATATCTTCCTCCTAGAGCAAACTGGTTTCTGTTGTTTTCTTTGAAATGAAATTCACCAGAAGCAGAACAAGCACATTTGCCACAGTATTGAAAAGTCCCACCGCAGTAGACAGACTGTACTGGCTTCCCTGAAGACCCAGTTTGTAAACGTAAGTGGAAATAATTTCGCTGGACATAATGTTCTGCACATTCTGCAGAAGATAGACTTTTTCAAAACCTACACCAAGAACACTTCCTGCCCGCATGATAAGAAGAATCATTGCAGTCGGTAAAATAAGGGGAATATCAATATGACCGATTTTCTGCATTGTAGAAGCTCCGTCGATTGTTGCCGCTTCGTAATAAGTGGGATCTATTCCGGAAAGAGCCGCAAGATAAATAATACTGTCCCATCCTAGATGCTGCCAGACATCACTCCACACATACACGTGCTTAAAGGCGGAAGGTTCTGCCATTACATTTGGAAAAGTAAATCCAAGTGCGCGGGCAATGTTTGCAAAAAGTCCGTGACTGGGTGAAAGAAAAATCAAAATCAAACCGCACATAACCATGGTAGAAATAAAATGCGGAAGATAGGTTACCACCTGAAAAGTTTTTTTGAACAAGCCGTTTTTAAGCTGATTACACATGATGGCAAGAGCTATTGCAAGGGGGAAACCGATTACAATACTGTAAAGGCTGATTACCAGAGTATTTTTTAACGTGGTAAGAAACTGATAGGAATGAAAAAACTGAATAAAATGCTTAAAGCCAACCCAGGGACTGTTTACGATGCCCATTGCAGGAGAATAGTCTTTAAATGCCATTACCAGACCAAACAAAGGCAGGTATGAAAAACAGAACAAAAGTAATGCGGACGGCAGGAGAAGTGCATACAGAGGCATGCTCTTTTTAAGGCGTCCCTGTTTTTTGCCGGATATTTTTAACTCCATGGTAAATCCTCCAAGGGTGACTTTATGTTAGTTGAACGTTAAACCAACTAAGACTTAAAAAAGTTGAACGCCTGATACTCCTGTATAAAAAGCAACGTTTAACGTTCAACCTACTTCTAGTATACACCACTTTTCCCCCCTGTCAAGCATTTTTTTTAATTTTTTTAAAGACCACAATATTGCCGCCTTCGAGCCCCGAAAAAACTTGAGTTTATAAAGAAAAATCGTTATCTTATTTACAAAAGGAGCCATTTTTCATGGATAACGAAAACTTACACATTGCTTTCTACGACACCAGAGCCTACGACAGAGATGCCTTCACTCAGATGAATGCAAATTTCCTCTATAATATTGATTTTTTTGACTTTCATTTAGACGAAAAAACTGCCTCTACCGCAAAGGGTTATGATGCCGTCTGTGTTTTTGTAAACGACAACCTGAATGAAAAAGTCATCCGCATACTTAAGGAATGCGGTGTTAAACTGATTGCTCTACGCTGCGCAGGTTTTAACAATGTTGACCTTGAAGCCGCAAAAAGTGCAGAAATTCCCGTTGTAAGAGTGCCGGCCTACTCCCCTCACTCCGTGGCAGAACATGCAGTTGCCCTTCTTCTTTCCCTCACAAGAAAAATTCCCCAGGCCTACATGAGAACAAGAACAGGTAACTTTACCCTTAACGGACTTACCGGACGCAACCTTAACGGACTCACTGCAGGTATTCTTGGAACAGGTAAAATCGGAAAAATAATGGCAGAAATTCTTTCCGGTTTTGGAATGAAAATAGAAATGTACGATGTTTACCCCGACAAAACCTGGGCACAGCAGCATAATTTTACCTACGTGGAACTTAACAAACTCTTTGCCGACTCTGATGTTTTAAGCCTCCACTGCCCACTTACAGGCGAAACAAAACATATTGTAAACACCCAGTCCCTTGCCATGATGAAAAAAGATGCCGTCATCATTAACACAGGACGCGGCGCCCTCATTGACAGCAAGGCCCTTGTTCATGCCCTTAAAAAACAGACAATAGGTGGAGCCGCCCTGGACGTTTACGAAGAAGAAAGCAAATATTTCTTTGACGACTGGTCCATAGACGTTATCCGTGACGACATGCTTACCCGCCTGCTCACTTTCCCAAATGTAATCATCACCGGACATCAGGCTTTCCTTACCACAAACGCACTCCAGTCCATTGCCCAGACTACAATGGAAAATGTTAGAGCTTATTTTAAGGGAGAAGAGCTGGTTAACGAAGTAAAGTAAGGGTAAAACCCAGGTTAAAAACTCTCGTATTTTTTCGCTAAAAATCATCCGCAAAAATCCGATATTCTATAACAAGGATACAAGCGACAATGACAAAAAACGAAAAAAGAGCAGCAATTATCACCGGGACACTATTGTTCATGGTGGCAGCATTTTTCTCCGTGAGCATAATTCTTGGAATACTGGACTTTGGTTCCCTTTCAAGAAGCAGTAATCTGGCCTACCGTTTCGGTTTTATGCTGGTTTCAGTTTACGGAGTCTGCAGTCTTTTCATACCCGCATTTTTCTTTGTAGCAGGATGTTTCTGCCTTGACGCCCAGTGGTCCTTACAGCGCATGATGTGCCTTCTGGTAAGCATCATTCCCTTCTTTACGCTTGCCTTTGCAGAACGCAGTGCCCGTAACATTGCCCAGTCTGACTCAAGTCCCATTGCAGCAGTAAAAATAACCGTTCTGCTTGTTATTGCAATTCTCCTTGTTGCCGCAGAATACCTTGTAACGCTGGTAGTTGCAGGAATCATTCAGAAAAAACGACTGAACAATTCTGAGAATGATGATGATCTTTACATTTCTGATGAGGAAGATTTTTCTGCAGATGATGGCGTAGAAGCCGCTGATGATGATTATGACGATTCTGATGACACAGATGCTGAAGATGACTTTTTTGAAGAAGAAGTTTCTGATAAAAAAGAAGCACCCCAGGATCCGATTGAAGCAGAAGTTGATAAAAAAATTGCTGATGCAGTAGAAGACGAAAGTTCCTGGTCTCTTGCAGATTACCTTAGCAAAAACAGAAAAGTTATTGAAGAAACCGTAAATGCAGAGCCTCCCGCACTCGAAGAAAGCAGTCTTGTAACGGAAGAAAATATTCCTCTTGAAACAGACGAACCAAAGGAAGAAAAAGTTCCTCTTAAGGAAGAATCCATTCCCCTTACCGAAAGCATTCCTCAAGAATCAGAAGTAGAGGAAGAAGTCAAAGAAGAAGAACCTGTAAAAGAAGAAATACTTCTCCAGACAGAAAACGCTCCGCAGAATAAAACTGAGTCCCCAAAAGAACCTGTTCAGGAAACTAAAGAAGTAAAAAATGCCGCCACCGATTACGAAAGTGATCCCTGGAATGTCACAAAAAAAGCAGAAGTTCTTCCCAAAACAGAAGTTCCTGAAGAAAAAGAAGAAACAGTAAATCCCGTAAAAGATGATGACCCCTGGAACGTAACTAAAAAACTCGTAGAAAGGGCAAAAATCCTTGAAGAAAGAGAAAGGGCCCAGTCAAAAACACAGGTTCAGGATGAAAATGCCCCTGTTCAGGAAGAAGAAGAAAGCGAAACTTTTGACGAAGAAGACGACATCATTGCAGAGTTTGAGCGTGGTTCCGTAAACCTTGAGGACGACGAAGATTTAATTTCTTTTGAAGCTGCAACAGAAGAGACTGAAGAAGACACAGAAGAAACTGCAAAAGCTGATGACTCTGATGAAATGGAAGAAATGTTTTCCGACTCCGAAGAAAATGATTCTTTCATGGACTTCCCCGGAGAAATAGATTTTGCCCAGGTAGACGAAGAGTTTTCTGCAGCAGATTCAGAAGATGAAAATGCCGAAGCAGAAGACGAAGATGATATCGAAGATACCATCTCTGCAGAAAAAGAAAACGAAGTTCTCGTAGAAGACCTGCCTCTTCCAAAAGAAAACAATTCACAGCCTGAAAAAAAAACTCAAAATGAAAAATCAGGGTCAATGCTTAGTGCCCTAGACTCAATTTTTGCCCGCATGGACGCAGATGTTAAGGCAAATTTTAATCCTACAGCCCCCGCAGTCGTTGATTCAAATGGAAAATTAAAAGAAGAAAAAACAGAAACAAAACCCGAAGAAAAAAAAGAACCTGTAAAAGTTATTCCACCAAAAGTCAAGCAGCGCAGACCTGGTCCCTATAAAATTTCCACAGAGCTTTTAAAAGCCTACGATTCAAACCCCTACTGGATTATTGACGAAGAAACAGAAGCGGCCGCAGAAAATTTAAAAAGCACACTAAGGGAATTTAAAATTGAAGCAGAAGTAACGGGCATAAAAAAAGGTCCTGTTGTTACCATGTTCGAGATTCTTCCTGCCCCCGGTGTAAAGCTAAATAAAATTGTAGCACTTCAGGACAACATTGCCCTCCGCCTTGCCGCAAAATCAGTGCGTATTGTTGCCCCCATTCCCGGAAAACACGCAGTTGGTATTGAAGTTCCAAACAAAGACAGAGCCATCATCAGCATGAGGGAGTGCCTGGAATTAGACAGGGCTGAATGGAAAAAAATGGCAGTTCCGGTAATTCTTGGAAAAGACATTCAGGGAGAAGCCCAGATAATTGACCTTGCAAAAACCCCTCACCTTCTTATTGCAGGTTCCACTGGCGCCGGAAAATCTGTCTGCGTAAATAGCATGATTCTTTCCATTCTTTACAAGCGAAGCCCCAACGAAGTAAAGATGATTCTTATTGACCCCAAAATCGTGGAGCTTAAACTTTACAACGACATTCCTCACCTGCTTACACCAGTTATTACAGAACCCAAGCGGGCCATGCAGGCACTTCAGTATTGTCTCTGCGAAATGGAAAGACGATATGCCCTTCTGGACCACATGAGTGTGCGAGACATTTCCTCTTACAACAAGAAGATTGCAGAAAAGGGTGTGATTGCAGAAAAACTTCCCTACCTCATTGTTGTGATTGATGAGTTTGCAGATCTTATGGCAACAACAGGTAAACAGCTGGAAGGAGTACTTGCCCGTCTTGCCGCCATGAGCCGTGCAGTGGGAATTCATCTTGTTCTTGCAACCCAGCGTCCATCTATTGATGTAATTACCGGTCTTATCAAGGCAAACATTCCAAGCCGCATTGCCTTTATGGTTGCAGGTAAAATGGACAGCCGCATCATCATTGACCAGGTGGGTGCAGAAAAACTTCTTGGCAAGGGTGACATGCTCTACGCCTCTGCTACATCCCCCTTCCCCGTTCGCATTCAGGGAACTTTTGTAAGCGATCAGGAAGTAGAAGATGTGGTTGAAAAAGTAAAGGAATGGGGTGAGCCCGAATACATTGACGATGAAATCTTTGTTGATGATGATGAAGATGGAGACGGAGAACAGATGTCCCTCTTTAATCCAGACGGAGATGATCCCCTTTACGAAAAAGCACTTGAGATTGTGGTGCAGTCTGGAAAAGCCAGCGCAAGTTACATTCAGAGAAAACTCAAGATTGGTTACAACCGTGCAGCCCGTCTTGTGGAAGAAATGGAAGAAAGGGGAATTGTTGGTCCTGCAAACGGAAGCAAAGCCCGCGAACTCATTCACATTCCCTAAGACAGGCTCATCTAAAAGGAGAAGATTACTGCATGAAAAAATCAGTAAAGAAAATATTTTTATATAAAACTATTATTTTTTTAACACTTGCTGCCCTTTCATTTCCTCTGTTTGCAGGCGGTGCAAAAGATGAAATCTATGTAGAAGAAGCAGTCCTTGATCCGGACAGAATTGCCTACAATCATGATCTCCCTGAAGGAAATCCCGTTTACGAAGAAGAAGTCTGGGCCTACGTAATGACCGGCGAAGAACGCTACGTCACCCCTGAGAAAAAAATCACTGACCTCTGTTATTTTAGTGCTGACATAAATGCCTACGGAGAAATAACTTCTGTTCCCAAACCGGAAAAAGTCAGAAAAGACAACATGCGCCTTCATCTTGTGGGAACCTGTAACGGCCGTCCTTTAAGCCACATGGTTTTAGATCCGTCTTTTGGAATTACGGATAAAGTTGTAGATTCCCTCATAAAAGGAAGCGAAGGTTACGACGGTTTGCAGATTGACTACGAAAA
>JAEEKM010000335.1 GCA_016282455.1 Treponema sp.
ACTGTGTAATCATCAGCAGAAGAAGATTTTGCAACAAAACTCTTACCGCTTGTGCCAACGCTTGTACCGTTTGTTGCACCTTCTACAACAGAATTATTTTCAGTTGTTTCTGGTTCAGTGATTACTTCCTCTGCTGCGGCTTCTATTACAGTAACTGAAAGGTCATCAGTAAAATCACCGCAGGTTGCAGTAATTGTTGCCTTTCCGATTTTTAAGCCTTTTACAGTTACATAAGCCCCTGTGGTAGCAGAAAGGGAAAGAACTTTATTATCTGAAACAGACCAGGTTACGGTTTTGTCTGTTGCATTGTCCGGGGTAACTGTTGCCCGAACAGGTTTGCTTTTACCCTCTTCAAGGGTAAGTGTACTTGCACTTATTGAAATGCCGGTTACATCAACTGTCTGGACTTCTGTCTTACAAGAGGTAAATGCCATGGCAAAAATAAGAGCCAGACCCATCATTCCAGAAAATAAAATGGTACGAAGATTTTTAGTCATAGTGCCTCCAAGAGTTATGTTAATTCACGGAGGTTAATATGAAAACGCGTTTTTTTTCGTAAAAGTATAGCGATTTCGTTTTTTAAAAGATGATGGAATAAATAGAAAAAATAAACACATAAAAAAACACACCAGAGGCAGCCAGTCCCCGTGTTTTGTATAAAAAGTTTCGGTTTTAAAAGCCTTCACCTGCAGCTGAGCGTAAACACAGGCTTCTGTAAAAGGCGGGCAGGAAGAAATAATTTTTCCAAAGGGAGAGATGGCGCAGGTAATTCCATTCCCTGTACTCCTTACCATAGGAAGGGCATTTTCTGCAGCACGAAAACAGGCCATGGAAAGATGCTGGCTTTGGGAAGATAAACTTTTTGACCAGGAGTCGTTACTTAAGTTTACAAGAAGTTCTGCACCCTCTTTTAGAAAGGTCCGGCAGTCAGCGGGTTAAGTATCTTCAAAACAGATGGGCGTGGCAAAAGAAATATTTTTTATGTTAAAGAGAGTGTCGTTTTTTCCCCTGGCCCAGTAGCGGGCATTTGAAAGAATTTTCTTATTCACTGACGGAAAATATTCTGCAAAAGGAAAAGTCTCTGCAAAGGGAACTAAATGTTTTTTTGCATAAACCAAAGGTTCTGGCGGGACTACATTCTGATTTTGACTTGAAAAGAAAAGGGCCGCGTTAAAGTCCTGTCCATTTTCCCTGTGCTGATTTCCGATTACAAAGGGAACATTACTTTCTTTTATAAAGGATAAAAGTTCTTCTATAAGAACTTTGCGTTCACTGTTTTTTGGGGAATAATAATTTTCGCAGACGGGAGGAACTACGGCAGTTTCAGGCCAGACAACAAGTTCAGTTTCCGGATGTAAAAGAAGGGCTTTTTTTGTAAGGTCCATAAGCGTAGAAACGTCCCTTTTGTAAACGTCAATTCCGTATTTGTTTGAATCCGTGTTGTTCTGCACAAGCAGGATGTTCAGGCTTTCTTTGCAAGGGGATGTGTCAGACAGGTTTTTCTCATACAGGCGGATAAAGGGGTATGAAAAAAGAAGAAAAATTATGGCAAAGGCGGCAATGAAAAAACTTTCTTTGTAAGAGTGACAGCAGGTAGTTTGCTTAAGGTGAGAGTCAGAATAAAAAAAGAAAAATTTATTGTCCCAAAGTGAAGAGACAAAAGCAGATGTAAATGAAATAAATAAGGAAGAAGCCCACACTCCCCCAACCGCAGAAAGTTTAAGAAAAAAATCACTGGTCCACTGGCTGTAGCCGATTACTCCGTAACTAAAGCCCAGCTCTCCGCTTGTCTTACAAAACTCAAAGAAGGGCCAGAGAAGTGCCATTGCAAGAAAAGGAGCGGAAGTTAAACGGGAAAATGAAGAAAGTATGGCAAAAAAAAGTGCATGCTGTAAGGCACACAAAAAGAGGACTGCAAAAAAAGCAGTTTTTTCGTAGGAGAAAAGCCAGAAGGCAAAAAGGGAATAAGAGAATAAACCGTAAAGGGCACCCCAGAGGGCGGAAGTTTTTGTACTGTTCTTTTTACAGATTAAAAAAACCGGACAGAGGGAGAAAAATGCCAGGTATGAATTTCCGTTTTTAAAAAATAAACCCGGATGTGACGAGGCAAAAAGAAAAGCGCCTGTTAAAAGGAGAAAAAGATTTATTAAAAATGAGTTTTTATTTTTTTGTTCCCTTTTCAACGGGCTTTTCCAAAAGTGCGTTTCTTATTTCCTGACCCGCCCTGAAAACTGCCACATAGTGGGGAGGAACAGCAAATTCTTCTCCGGTTCTGGGATTGCGGGCTTTTACCCTGCCCTTTCGCAGACGAGGCTCTAGTGTTCCAAAAGATCGGAGTTCAATTGTTTTTCCTGCCTTAAGGGAGTTTTTTAATTCCTGAATCACAAGCTCAACTACATCCTGCACAAGTCCCTTTTCATAATCGGAAGCATGATAAATGGAATCGATTAAATCCTGCTTGGTGACTTTTTCTGAATTCATAAAAAAACCTCATAAACACAAGAGTATTTCTTAAAAAAAAGGGCTGCCAAAACAGTTCACAAAAAGAGAACCTGTCAGACAGCCATTTTTAAAGCAATGAAAAAACCAGCTTATTTTGCTTTTGATTCAGGGAAGGTCACGTTGTAAAGATGGAACATGCGTGCCTTCTTGCGTGATGCTGCATTGCGCTTCATCACACCCTTGCGCTATGCATTGTCAAGCTCTGACTGAACCTTACGGAGAGCCTCGAGAGCAACAGCTGCATCCTTCTTCTGAACTGCTTCAACATACTTGCGGATGAAAGTATGTACTTCTGATTTTACTGCCTTATTGCGAAGACGGCGAACTTCACTCTGTGCGTGCCTCTTCTCTGCTGACGTTCTATTCTTAGCCAAAGGATTACCCCCCAAAAAAACTTTAGTTTATTTACCAAAAATCAGATTATTTAAAATCTTTAGGTCTGCGTTCTGTGCGCTTGCACTTCTGGCACTCTGCAACATTTCTGAGTCTGCCGTTCTCAAACATAGTCTTCATCAGAATCTCACCGCCGCAATCGGGACACATGAACTTCTGTGTTGCAACAGTAGTACGAGAGTTTTTACTGGCTCCTGCCATGACGTTCCTCCATATGAATTACTTATCGTGTAATTTTAGCGTAAAACGGCAAATAATGTCAATAGTTTGAAGGGAAAATCTGATACGGAATCAAAATTGACATTACCATTTACTTCTATTATAATATAGCAGTTTATCTTTAGGCAATGGTGTAAATTAGGATGACTGATTTTTTTAAGAATTTATTTACAGAAATCACCACCTTTTTAATGGAATATCCGCTTGTATGGGTCAGCTGTATTGTTTCCTTTGCACTTTCTGCCCTTCTCATTCCTCTTGTCATTCATCTCTGCAACAAATACCACTGGTACGACAGCATTGATGC
>JAEEKM010000336.1 GCA_016282455.1 Treponema sp.
AAATTTTGAATCAGGAACATGTATCTCATTCTGCATGAGTTCAACAATCACTTCTTTTGTAGAAATGTGTTCGGGAACAAAAGTGGGCAGATTAAAGTTTGCATCAGAGAGAGTAATCATGCCGTCAATGGAAGGATCTGTTCCCAAGCCTGTAAGATGGGCGTCTCCTGTGATGATTCCCTTATAAACAGAAAAATAATCTGTGTTTATGAGGAAGGCAAATTTTGAAAGGTCAAAGTAAAGGTCCTCCACAGAAATATTAAAGTCTGCCATGGAAATATTTCCGTCCACATCAAAATGAAGGGGCTTACTTTTATTTACGCTGAAGTGAATGGAATTGTCATCAAGCAGTTCACCGTAGGCACCAAGCACATCATCGGTCATAATGTCAAATCTTCCCGGTGAACGGATAAGCGAAATTCGGAGAGGAAGACCTGAGTGTTCTCCCATAAGACTTCCCGTTAAACCTGGAGAACTTAACTCAAGGGAGAAAGATTCAGGGAAAGCATTTTTTTCAGAAGTACCGCTCAGGTTTGTCATCTGCAGGTTAAAGGGAACCTCAAGACTTTTGTCCATAAGGGAACCTTTTATTGCACCGCCTGCACTGCCGGAGAAAGAAGAAAGTGCAACTTCTCCAGACAGACCTTCAAGTGTAAAGCCATTCCATGAGCCTTCAATGTTTGGAACGGTAATTGTATTTTCAAGAATTGCGGCATTTCCTTTTGCAACAAGAGGGGCACCTCCCATTTCCATTGTAAAGGAATCTACATTCACGGCAACATAAGGATTTTCCAGAGTACCGCTTGCAGTTACACTTGCATTCAGAGTGTCAGAGGGCATCTGACCGGAAATAAATCTTCCCACGCCAAAGGATTTTATTTCTGACTCAAGTGAGAAAAAGAAATCTTTTGTAATGTGGTCGCCGGACAGGTCTACCTTTAAAGGATTAGTTACATCACCGCGTACTGTAACGCTCTCTTCGTTAAGGGGATTTTTTAAGGCAAGTTCCAGGGTTGCAGAATCCACGATATTTTCATTCATGTTCCAGAGCATGTAACCCGAACCGGCAAGGGAGGAATAGCTGTCTCCGTAAGTGAGCGAAGAAAAAATAACTCCCTGCGGATTTACATTTGCCTGCAGTGCAAGTTTTGGCATGAAAGGAATAGCGCCTGAAAGTTCATCTACAGAAAGGGTTTCCACGTCTACATTAAAATCAGAAAGAGAATTAAATGTAAAATGGGAAGCAAGGTTCAATGAAAAAAGAAGCCCTGAGTATTCAATGGGGAAAGAAATCATCTGTGCAGAACCCATCATTCCATGAGAGAAGTCAACGGTTACATCAAGACCAAAATCTCCCGTTACAGAAAGCCAGTCTCCCAGAGTGTACATGCCCCGCAGCTGGTAGGGAATTGAGTTAAGTGCAAAGTCCAGTGAAAAAATAATCTGCTTGTCTTCAGGAGAATAGTCTGCATCCACTTTTGCACGCAGGCTGTCTTTTCCGTAGAGAACATCCAGCTGGGTCACCTGAATGGAACGTTCGGAACCGTCAAAGGAAAGAAGCAGCATCTGCCTGTCCTGGGCAGTGTTTGCAATAACAGCGAAAGGTGAATTGTATGTGAGCGAAGAAAAATCCGTAGAAACATAAAGTTCAACACTGGAAACAAAAGTTTCAAAAGTGGGAATGAGGTTTCCTATGGTTTTATTTTCTTCCGTGTCAACAATAAAGGAAAGGGCTTTTAACACCGTGTCAAGAAAGAGATTGTCTACACTCACCGTTGCCTGCAGATACTGATTGTCTCCCAGATTATAGCTTCCGTCTAACTGAATGGAACCGGGAACATCAAAGTCTGAGTGAGAATAATCTGTCATGTCAAAAGTAAAATCAATAGAGTTCTTTGTGGGAACAACAGACACCTGTAAAGCCTGCAGTACCTGTTCTCCGAGGGTGAGCTGAGGAATAAAACAGATAAAGCCTTTGTCCGCTTCTTCCACATACAGGTCAAGAGAAACCCTGCCTCCGTTCGGAAGGGTAAAATGTTCAAGGCCTAAAAATCCCTGGGGCATATTACGCGCAATGTTGTAGCTTCCGTAAAACTCTCCGCTTGCAAGGTCTCCGTCTGCTTCAAGGTGCTTAACATTTATTTCACGATTGTTTCCGTTTGCCACAAGACTGACTCTTTCTCCCTTGGGAACAAAACGTCTGGAAAGATCAACGTCTGCATCTGCATTCCACTTGTAGTCACCGCTTCTTAGGTTGTAGGAAAAATCTGCGTTGCAGGAAAGGGTACTTCCCACAAGCTGCTCTAAAAAACCTTCCAGGGGTGGAATGGAAATAAGGCGCAGGGGGTCAAACTTTTTCATTTCTACAGAAGCAGTAAACTCAGATCTTACGTTGTCAAAACTTGCAGAAAGTGTGTATGGCAAAAGCTGCTGTATGGACTTAAGGGAAAGCACGTCATCTTCGTAGCGCAGCATGCACTTAACGTCGTTCAGGGTGTAGTCTGCACGGTTGTAGGAATCAAGGGATGCAATGAAGGTACTTCCGGAAATCATTTTTCTTAAGGTGCCGTCAATGCTGTAGGTAAAACCAAGGGACTGTCCGTTTAAGGCTTCAAGTTCCACAAGAACATAACCTGCAAGTCCTCCGGAAAGACGCATCTGGTCTCCGCTTTTTCTAAGGGCAAGGCTTCTCACTACCGCTCTGGCAGAAAAGTTTTCATCAGAATAAATGGCAGAGATATTCCTAACGTTCATGTCAAAGGGGAGTGAAAAAAGAATCTGTCCCAAAAGGTCAACCAGCTCTGTGGAAAGAAATTTTTCATCACCGTTTTTTTCTGTTTTTGAATCAGCTGACTTTGCTTTTTGTAAAGACTCATTTTCTTCCCCCTCATTTTTTACAAGAGGAGAAAGGCGTTCCATGAGCAGCTTGTATTTTTCACTTCCGTAAGTAAAAGAAACATCGCTGATTGTAAGTTTTGTAAAAGTGTGTTCCCAGTCCAGTGCAAGGAGTTTTGAAAGACGGTAACCGATTACTGCTTTTTTTACGGAGAGCACTTCTTCTCCGCTTTCGCTGTCTGCAACAACAATGTCACGGATTCTTATTCCTGTGAGCACAGAGGGAGAAAGAGATTTGTAGGAAAGGGTAAGGCCTGTAGTTTCTGTAAGCAGGG
>JAEEKM010000337.1 GCA_016282455.1 Treponema sp.
AAGAAACTTTCTGAGTCTGCTCCTGAAGCACCTTCTAAACTTACAGGAAAAGAAATTGAATTTGACCCCTTCGGTTTCTGTGTTTTCTGCATTGTAGCCCTGCTGGGTATTTTCTTAGGTTCATTCAAATTCGGAAACTTCTCCCTTACCACCACAGGCGGATGTCTTATTCTTGCCCTGGTTTTCGGTCACTTCCAGAAGTTCGGTCACGTTTCCGTAATGCCAAAAGAATCAACACTTAAGGTTTTCCGTGAACTTGGACTTATGTTCTTCCTTATTGGTGCAGGTGTTGCAGGCGGTGCAAGTTTTGTTAAATACTTTGAATGGGTTTACTTCATCTACGGAATCATCATGACTATGGTACCGATGATTGTAGGCTACCTCTTTGCAAAGTTTGTACTCAAACTCAACCTGCTCAATAACCTTGGCTCAATCTGCGGAGGCATGACTTCTACTCCGGCTCTTGGAACCCTCATCAGTACAGCAGGAACAGAAAAGGTTGCAGGCGCTTATGCTTCCACCTACCCTATTGCCCTGGTTGCAGTTGTTATTGTTTCACAGATACTTATTATCATCTTCCGCTAGGCTAGAAAAATATTTTTTAACAGAGAGGAAATTATTATGGGAAAGACTATTGCTCAGAAGATTTTTGAAGCACATCTGGTTGACCAGCCATTTGAAGGCACAAACATTCTTAAGCTCGACCGCGTGTTCTGTCATGAGATTACAACTCCTATTGCCATTAACGACCTTGTTGACCGTGGCATGGACAGAGTTTTTGACCCCACAAAAATCAAGGCTGTAATTGACCACGTTACTCCTGCAAAAGATTCTAAGTGTGCCATGCAGGAAAAGATTCTGCGTGACTGGGCCGGCCGCAATGACATTAAAGACTTTTTTGACATTGGTGCAAACGGCGTATGCCATGCAATCTTCCCGGAGAAAGGATTTGTCCGCCCTGGTTTTACAGTAATCATGGGAGACAGCCACACCTGTACTCACGGTGCTTTCGGTGCATTTGCCGCCGGTGTTGGAACTACTGACCTTGAAGTGGGAATTCTTAAAGGCGTGTGTTCTTTCCGCGAACCAAAGGCAATTAAGTTTGTACTTAACGGAAAACTTCCCGCAGGTGTTTATGCAAAAGACGTAATTCTTTTCCTTATCGGACAGATTGGCGTTAACGGTGCAACAAACTGCGTTACTGAGTTTACAGGTCCTGTAGTTGATGCAATGAGCATGGAAGAGCGCATGACCCTCTGCAACATGGCAGTAGAAGCAGGTGCTACAAGCGGCATCTGTTTCCCCGACATGGTAACCGTTGACTACCTCTGGCCCTTTATTAAAGATGAGTTTGCTTCTAAAGAAGAGGCTCTTAAAGAATACTCCAAGTGGGTTGATGACCCTGATGCAGAGTATGAGAAAGTTTATGAATATGACCTTTCTACACTTGAGCCTGTCTGCACAATCAACTACAAGCCGGATCAGATTAAGAAAGTAAGCGAAATGGCCGGAACAAAGGTTGACCAGGTTTACATCGGTTCCTGCACAAACGGACGTCTTTCTGACCTTCGTGTTGCAGCCGCAATTCTTAAGGGCAAGCACATTGCCCCCGGAGTACGCGGAATTGTAAGCCCTGCCACACCCAAGATTTACAAGGATGCCCTTGACGAAGGAATCATAGGCATTTTCATGGACGCCGGTTTCTGCGTTACAAACCCAACCTGCGGTGCCTGTCTTGGAATGAGTAACGGTGTTCTTGCAGAAGGTGAAGTCTGTGCTTCTACCACAAACCGTAACTTTAACGGACGCATGGGTAAGGGTGGAATGGTTCACCTGATGAGCCCCGCCACTGCTGCCGCCACCGCTATTGCGGGAACAATCGTTAACTCAGAAAACTATAAGGGCTAGAGTTTTCAGCTGATTCACTCGCACAAACAGAACACCGGTGATCTTTGTGGTTACCGGTGTTTTTTTTTGAAAACAGAAAGGCGAACAGGATTTTAACTTGTAACTGAAAGTTCAAAAAACCAAAAAAAACATGCATTGACACAATCTCCACTGTGTGTGTATAATAACAAAACTTTTTTTTAGGAGAAAAAAAATGAAAAAGAAAATTGGATTTTTTGCACTAATTGCCTGCTGTGCTGCGCTTTTTTCCGGCTGCGAACTTCTTGCACTGTTCAACTTCGTCGGATCAATTGCAGACTACAACACAGTCTATGTGAAAAACGGAACTGGAAGCTCAATCACAGTGAATTATGAGGAAGATGCCAACACTGTAAGCGAAGGTGCAACCCGCCAGACAGGTTCTTTTACCCTTTCTGCAGGTCAGATAAAAGAGAAGGCATTTTCTGCAGGTGACTTCAAACTCACAATCGGTGACAAACAGGTAATGCCAGGTGAAGGTGCTTCAAGCTATGTTTACGACGAATGCTACTACGGACTCTACGCAAACCATCTGATTACAATCACTGGAAATGCAACAGAGGGTTACACCTACACATCAGAGTCAAGATCCAGCGATAACTAAAGTCAAAACTTTTTGAAAAAGAGGGACTGTCCAATAAGTGTAAGTGCTATGTCATTCCGAACTCGTTTCGGAATCTGCAGCAACTTATATAAAGTAGATGCTGAATCAAGTTCAGCATGACAAGACTTTTGGAACAGCCCCTTTTTTTTGTCCCCACACAACCGAAAAAAGCACTTTACTTTTTATAAAATCCGTACTATCTTTATAGAAGAAACACTTAAAATCAAGTGAGGAATGCCATGAAACAGTTTGGCGGTGATGTATTATTTTTGGATCGGTCTGACATTAACACAGACGAGATTATTCCTGCGAAGTACCTGACAGAAAACACAAAACAGGCACTTCAGCCCTACCTTCTTGAAGACCTTAAACTCGAAGGTTTTAACCCCAAGGCAGATGTTGCCGGTAAGAAGGTTATCATCACCCGGGAGAACTTTGGCTGCGGTTCAAGCCGTGAACATGCACCATGGGCTCTGGAAGTGAACGGAATCTACTGCGTAATTGCAGTAAACTTTGCACGCATCTTCCGCCAGAACATGTATAACTGCGGACTGCTTGCCCTTGACATGCCAAAAAAAGACATAGACGATATGTTCCGTACTTTTGCAGACAAGGACACCCAGTGCAAGATTGAACAGAAAGAAGACGGTACCTGGAAAGTAAAACTCATTGCAGGAAGCCTTTCAAAAAGTTACCCCTTCAAACTGGAAGGTTTTGAAAAAGCCCTCATCGAAAACGAAGGCTGGATTGGTTACGCAAACAACAAGTACTAAACCAGACAAAACCCATTAACGCAATTTCGACCCGACAGGCCAAAAACCTTCGGGTCAATTTTTTTATGAGTCATTTCCTACAAAACGCCCCGCAGAAAGTAACTTTAAGGGCCGCAATTTGTTTCCTTAACAAAGCACAATCCTAAAGGAGAAGTTATGAAAAGAAGCATTATTCTATTTTCAGCCATAATTCTAACCCTTACCGCAGTCTCCTGCAGTAAATCCGTAAAATCCACAAACTTTGCCCTTACCAAAGAAGCCCTTCCCCAGGCCGCCTATGAGTATGAGGAAGCAGAAGCAGATTTTGCCCCGGCCCAGGCAAGTTTTAAGTCAGTAAGCAGACAAAACTCAGTTGCAAACGAAAGTTTTACCCAGGCTCTTCCCGCAGAAGCCCCTGCCCCCACACCTTCAGAAGCAGAACGCAAACTCATAAAAAACGGAAACTTTTCTATAGAAGTAGAAGATCTTGCCTCAGCAGAAGAAAAACTTGAAGCATGGGTAAAATCCCTTGGCGGCTACGTAGAATCCTCTTATATGAGCGAAAGAAACGGAAACCTCTGTGTGCGCATTCCACAGACTGTATTTGAAAAAGCCATGGACTCTGCCGGAAGTTTTGGCCGTCTTTTAAACAAAAGCGTAAACACAGAAGACGTAACCGAAAGGTTTTATGACCTTAAGACCCGCCTGGACACAAAAAAAATCATGCGCGAAAGGCTGCAGAACTATCTTTCCTCTGCAAAAGACATAAAGGACATGCTGCAGATTGAAAGGGAACTGAACAGTGTAATTGCAGACATAGAGTCCATGGAAGGAAGTCTCCGCCGTCTCTCCGGTCAGATAGACTATTCCCGCATAAACATTTCCTTCTCACTCCCCTACCGTTCAGAAGAAGGCCAGTCATTTGTATTGCCAAGCTTTAAGGACAGCTTCAGGCGTTTCCTTTCCAACGTGGTAGACTTTTTCTTAGGTTTCATAAAAATAATCCTTTACATAGTGATTTTCGGTGTACCGGTTCTTGCCCTTATCCTACTCCTTTACTGGCTGCTTTTTGGCAAAGTGGGTATTCTCAGAAAAATCTTTAAAAAGATAAGCGCCCCCAGAAAACCCAAAGAGTAACAATAAATGTCACCGGTCATCGGTCATTGAGGCCCTCGAAATGACCTTTGACATAAACTCTGTGTAAATGCCAGCGGTGGTTGAGGTTCTCGAAACAACAAATAACGGTGGTTGAGGTTCTCGAAACCACCTTTGCCCCCAGTTAAAAAAATTACACTTAAAGTTGCAAGTTCCCACATATCATGCTATACTAAACAAAAGAAAACGTTACAGTTTTCCGCTGATTTTACCGATACACTTAGAAGGGATTAGGTTCCACGTAAAATCAGTTCAAGGGGATTGCATTCCCGGGGATGCGGTATGGGCGACACTCCAGAAAAAAATGAGCTTGACGAATATGGTGTTTGGATAAAAACACCCCTTTCGGATAATGAAACAAGTACAGATAATACCTCAGGTGAAACAGCAGACAACGACTTTGGTTTGCCGGATTTTTCGTTTTTAGACGACATAGCCCGTTCAGATGAGCGCATGGCAAAGTCAGAAGACGAAAATGTGGAAGAAAATGCCACAGAAGCAGTCACTGAAGCCGAATTTGAAGCAGAAACACCGGCTGAACCTGCCGCAGACGAGGCAGAACCTGAAGTTTTTGCAGATACCAATACAGAAAGCACAGAAGATTTCTCCACAGACATTACTGATGAAATCTCAGTAGACGATTTTATCGCAGGAAACAGTGAGGATATCCCTTCTCCCGCAGAAACAGCAGCTGAAGACGGAGAAGTTGACCTGAGCGCCTTTATGGACGACGCAGGTGACAGTCACGAAGACGGAGAAATTTCCGTAGATGACTTTATGGGAAGTTCAGGCGACAGTCATGCAGACGGAGACGTTGACTTGAGCGATTTCCTTGGCGGAGGAGGAGACGGTGAAGTTTCACTGGACGCTTTCTTTGGCGAGGGCCACACAGAAAGTCAGGCACAGGAAGAAACTGTTGTAGACGAAGAGCCGCTTGATATTGACCTTTCCTTTGAAGACGATGTACCTGCCCAGGAAGAAGAAGTTGCATACGGTTCAAGTTTTGAAGCAAAATACAACGCTCCCGACACAGATTCAACCGGAAGCACAGAACTGGACTTAGACGCCTTCCTTTCAGACTCAACCCCTGTAGACAGTGCCGCCGCAAAAACCACAGAGGACATTCCCCAGACCTTTAACGAAACAGAAGAAGTTTCCCTTGACGACTTTGACTCCATGTTCGATTCCATTCAGGATGAATCCGGAGCAGAAACAGCCTCCCCTGCCGTAGCAGAAAGCCCTTCTTCCGGAGAAGATGAGAGCATTGATCTTTCAGAGTTTGGCATAGAGGAAGATTCAGACAACCAGAACATAACAATCGGAAAAGCAAGTTCCGCAGCCCCAGTTCAGAGAGACTACGAAATGAATGTTTCCATTGACGACGAACCGGTGAGCACCCCCAAAGCAGAAACATCAGACGACGGGGACGATGAAAACATTTCACTTGAAGTTAAGCCCGAAGAAAGAACGGATGCTTCCGTTAAAAAAGACACGGACTTCTCCGCTCCCGATGATGACTTTGACGTAGATTCTCTTCTTAATTCCGTAGAGTACGATTCAGATACAATCACAAATTCGTAATATTATTCTTCTTCCTTGGAATGCTTTATCAGCGAAGAAGAAAACTCAATATAAACACAATTTGTTCTCGCATAATGCAGTTAAGAGGT
>JAEEKM010000338.1 GCA_016282455.1 Treponema sp.
AATAAGATAATTGTCTACGGTCATTGAGGCTCTCGAAATGACCATGTACACAAAACATGGTGGTTTCGACAGGCTCAACCACCGAAACTTGTATTTTTAAGACAGCCCCAATAAAATTCAAAGGAGCAAAAATGCATGCAATCAAGACAAACAGAAAGTATCAGGATTCTCTTTTCAGAGTTATCTTTGGAAGGGAAGAACACAAGCACTGGTTACTACAGCTTTATAATGCCTTAAACAATTCCAGCCACCAGAGCATTGACGACCTGACTTTAACCACCATTGATGATGTAGTTTACATCAAGATGAAAAATGACGTGTCTTTCCTAATTGACTCCCAAATGAACCTGTTTGAGCATCAGTCTACTTTTAACCCAAATATGCCCTTAAGGGGACTTTTGTATTTTTCCCAGCTTTACCAGGAACACCTTACTTCCCGGCAGGTTTCTCTTTTCAGTTCTGTTTTACGAAAAATTCCTACCCCACAATTTGTTGTCTTCTACACTGGGGACAAAGACCTGCCAGACCGCTCCATTTTGAAACTCTCCGAAGCATTTGAAGTGCCATGCAAAGACGGGGAATTTGAGTGGACCTGTACCGTCATAAACCTGAATCAGAATCACAATAAAACACTTCAAAAAAATTGCAAACCGCTGTATGATTACTGTAGGTTCATCGAAAAAGTAAAGCAGAACAAAAAAGCAGACCTGTCACTGGAAAAAGCCGCCGACGCTGCCGTGGACTGGGCAATCAGCGAAAACCTGCTGGACGGATTTTTCAGGCGGGAAAGGAGTCAGATCATGGGATTTTATTTAGCAGAGTTTGATCAGGAAGTCTACGAAAAAAACGTCTACCAGGACGGCTACAATGAGGGCAGAGTAGAAGGACGTGAAGAAGGTCGCGAAGAAGGAGCCCGTGTCAATGCCATTTCGGCCGCCCGAAATTTGCTCCAGATGAACTTAGGCACTCCCGAACAGATAGCCCAGGCGCAGGGTCTCCCTTTGGAAGAAGTACTCGCCTTACAAAAAGAAATGGCATAGTTTTCATAAAGCAAAAATTCCGTCAATCTGAATTTGTTTCAGGGCTCTTTTACAAAACACAAATAGACTCCGAAACAAGTTTGGAGTGACATAAAAAAATATTAACTTTTTGTTAAGATTGCCCGTTGTTGCTTACTGAACAGACTTTCTCATTGCGTGATTGGAGAAAATGGAGTATAATAATCTAATATGGCAACGACATCAAATATTCTAACATTATTAAAATTTTATGCAAATAAACAAAAGAGTGCCATGGTCAACTATGATGACTTTGCCGACTACATTCATCGCTATGCCCAGCATCATCTTGAAGAAAATGCAGACCTTGTGCGCTTTCTCGGCTCTACCAGTGAATCACTTCAGCTGGAATTAAATGAGCTTGTCACAAACAGAAGTATTGTCCGCTCTCAGTTTCATGGAAAAGAATACATTTATGTAATTCCCCTTTACGTTGAATACTTTGCCCAGATTTACAAGAGGGTTAAAGAAACCGTAGGTGTGCCTTTCCCAAACTTTAACGACATTCCAAAAAATGTGCCTCAGGAAACTGCTACGGGAGTTGCTGCAACAGACATTATTTATCAGAGACTGGATCACGAAACTCTTGATGATAAAAATCTTTACAGCATTTCTCTTGCAAAGGGAGTTCCCACTCTTCTTTTCCCTTCCTCTGTTCCCATGAAAGTTCTGGTGGATGCGGCCTTAAATAAAATTCAGGACCTCATGCACAAAGAGGAAGTACACGACTACTTTCTTAAAAAACTTACTATCTCAAATCCTGGAAAAGAACTTTCCATAAAAAACTTTTTTGCCCAGTTCTGTGAAAGTCCACAGAAGGCAATTGAAGTTCTGCAGACTTCCGGTGACACTTTCTATTACTGGAGTCAGCTCTGTTACTTCCTTAAGCAGGATTACATCAAGGTAAAGGATTTTACTCCGGAAGACATAAATGTCCTTCAGTCCGTGGGTGTGATTGAAGTTGCAACTTCTTTTTACAAATCTAAAACTTCAGAGCGCCAGCAGAAAGAATCTGCATTCAAAGTTCTGGAAATGCAGCTTGCAAATCCCCCTTACTATTACAACATGAATGACATTTCCAAGTTTAAGGATCCCAACGGGGTGCCTCTTCTTGGTCAGTATGATGAAAAGGAACTCAAAGAATATCTTGAGCACCTGACCCAGGATTCCCAGGGGGGTGAACTTCCCCGCCTTTTGATTTTTTCTGTGGATGAAGGGGACGGATATTTTATTTTAAAAGAAAAAGTCATGTCCCTTATTCTGCGCCTGAGTAATGATGCCCGCGTGCTTGTAAAGGAAAGTCTTGTTAAAGAATGGTATAAGCGTCTTCTTGAATGGGAAACTCTCCCAGAGATGAAAGAAAGTGCTGCCTTTGAAAGATGTCTTGCAAGAGAAGTGCGCACCTGTGACCCGGTACTTTCCGCCCTGCTGGATGCATCTTTCCTGCATGTGATTTCCTTTGAAGACAAAACTCCCAGTAAAATTTCTCTTTTCAGGGAAGACAGGCTTTTGCCCCTGAGTGAGATTTTAATGCTTAACCGCCAGGAAATTTATACTGATGCAAAGTTTAAGCTGCCCTTCTGGTATACCATTCCGCTTATTTCCTGGATTATCGGCCTTATTGCAAGAAAGCCCGGTTCAGGTTCCAAAAACTCCCGTTCTGCTAGTTCCATTTACATGGAAGAAAAACGGAACGAAGAAGAAAAAAAGATGAATGAAAGGGATGCCGAAGACAGAGCGGATCCCAAAAAAGACAGAAAACGTCAGCTTAGGGCAAGTGCAGTTGAGGCAGAAAAGCATCTTGTTCCTGAAAGCAGTTCTCTTGACCGTGAACTGGAAGGTTACCTGCACGAGTGGAACGACAGGATTGGAAAACAGAACTTTGACAATCTTACGGAAGACGTTAATTCCCTCATCCGGGACTATCTGCGTAAGGTAATGAGAACTTTAAGGACAGAAGTTCTCACCATGGACCGTATTTCAAGCCTGGCAGATTCCCTTTGCACAGCTCCTTCCATGATGAAGATTCACAATCATCCTGCATTAAAGCGCTATATTGAACTTTATACTGTTAAACTGTTAAAGAATTTGCCCTAATCATTCTCTCCCTCAGTTCCGATAATAAAACTGAGGGTAGAGTATGTATGCAAACGGTATTTCCTTAAACGCATCATCCTATAAGAATCTCTTTTCAAGCGCATCGGGCACACTTTATGTTCCCGTTAAACCCAGCGCCGTCATTTACTCTCAGTTAGATTATGTTCACGGGGTTTCTGCAGGGGCAGACGGAAAGGGTGTCAGCGTAAACAGAATACGCATTTTAAACACACTCATTCATCAGCTTGTTGCAATGAAAAAAAGTACTGTTTCAAGCGATGACCTTGACTACCTTACAGACGAACAGAAAGACGCACTCATAGAAACTTACCAGCAGGAAATCCGGAATGCAGTAAATGCCGCCCAGACCACGCCTGAAGTTTCCGCTCCGGGAACATACGGTCTTGCAGGACTCATGCCCGAAGTCGGAACTATTGTTGACGTAAGTGCCTGACTTATTTTTTCCAGAAAGTCGGTGAAAAGAAAATCACTACAGTAAAGAACTCAAGACGACCTGCCAGCATGGCAATGCAGTATGCCCATTTTACAGGAGAAGCAAGAAAAGCGTAGTTGTTTGTGGGGCCCAGCTCGCCAAAGGCAGGACCTATGTTTCCCACCATGCTCAGTGCACCGGTGAAAGAAGAAAGTAAATCCAGATTGAAAATGCAGCCGAAGAGCGTTAGGAAGGCGACTATAATAACCCAGACGCAGAAGAATGCCGCCACCGCAAAGACCACATCTTTTCTTCCGGCACGCTTGTTGATTCTGATTGTAAATATTCCCTGGGGGTGAAGCATACGCTGTATTTCATTGTGAAGCTGTTTTCCCAGAACCACCC